>JAHYJP010000162.1 GCA_019429055.1 Bacteroidales bacterium | reverse complement strand
CATTGAAAAAATGATTCAAGGTGAAGCAGTAACAGGTTTGCTGGCTCAGTTGGTTAGAGTCCCGCACGTGCGGGATTAATCAGAGGGTCTCCCGCACGTGCGGGATCCAAGAGGAGGAGCTTAAAAATCAGCCACTTACGAGATCATCGCAAGTGGCTTTTTTCATTTCCTGAACATAGTAGGAAAAAGTTGAGACCTGTCCCTACGGTTCCACCCACTGCGAATCGGAAATGTTTTTCGGGCTCAGGCCGGTCATCCTTCCCTCCAGGTGCATAAAAGCCACAAATACGCGGATGCGCTCGCCTTCTTTTGCCGGGGGTAGTGGCAGGGTGGTCTGGCCTTGGCTGCGGCGGGCGGCGCTGCTCTTATGGGTGCTTTGAAGGCTGCTGGTATTGAGTGCCAGCACCATTACCATGTCGTTTTCACTCCATGACTTATCCGGCTCAGGCTCACCCCATTTGATGGTTGCGCTGATTCCGTTTACCTCCAGCGACAGCTGCTGCGTCCCCGCCCGCTCGCCTGCACTGAGCAAAAGCCAGTCGAGCCCCGCTGAGCTGCCAGCCGAGTGGTACCTCTTCAGGTTCTCCGACAAGGCCCTCTGAAACACATAATCGCCCCCGGCAAAATCGTGAAACCCCACCTTCACAAAAGCTTTTAACCCACGCAAAACGGTCATCACCCGCGAAAATCCATCCTGGGTTTGCTTTAACCGCCCCCGGGCCGGACCACGCTTAACTGCCGGCATGCTGCGGATCACCGTCTTGCCCTTTAACTTGTAAACCACCAGGTTGCCAATGCGCCCCGAAAAATCGCCCAATAATCCTTCCTGTGAAAAAGCCATTATACGATGTGTTTAAATACTTACACAAATATAACCAAATTCTAATTTCAACCGTACTTAAGCCGTATTTAAGCCGTTTCAAAATGATTGAAACCCGGCTAAAATACGGTTTAACTAAGAAGATAGTATGGCGCAGGTAAGGAGGTAATCAGGGATTAGTGATTATTTTTTGACTTTTTTTGTCATTCCTAATCGTTTATGAATACCCCCCGCTGAACGGAAATTAGCTTCGCTGAGCTCTCCCACTAATGCGGGATCGGTTGTAATTCCGCTTTGAACATAGCAGAATTTTCAATTCAAAAACCCAGAACAAATTGGGCCAAGCCATTGCTGCTCTTTTGGCCTTGAAAAAAACCTGGTAACAAGGCAAGTGAGCGGAGCGTAAAAAAATTTGCAGTCCCGCTTTTGCGGGACCTTAAATTTTTTAGCGTAGCGAACGCTGACTTGTCAGGTTTTTTTCGAAGCCTTGATTTTTGCTCCACTTTTTATCAAGAAAAAGTGGAAATAAAAGATTGTAATTCAACACCTACCCCTTGCGCTGCGACGCCCTGCCTGCCGCTCCTGCCTGCCTTGCGCAGCGCCCGATTGGTGGTTGCTCTTTAACCCAGGGTTACGCTCGCTTTGCTCGCTCACCCTGGGCTATTCACATTTTACCCCTAAGGGGTAATGACGTGTTTGCGAAATTAAATTTAGGTTCGGAAGCACGGGATCCGCTTTCGAAAAATTTGGCTGGCATTCAAGGAATTTTGCGTGCGGGGGCCATGGCTAAGCATCCCACGAGGCCCCCCGCTGAGCGGAATTTGTAATTCCGCTCTGAACATAGCAGAATTTGCAATTCTGTAAATTTTGATAGCTTTGTAAAGCCATGCCAAACAACGGCGAAATGATCAACTACACCTACACAGCCACAGGGAAAAAAGAAGTGAGTAGTGAGAGATGAGAAGTGAGCTAAATACAGGAAAACTGGATGCCCCGGGGTGGGTGGGCACGCCCCACGGGCGGTTTGTGCTCGATGGCACCTGGAAAAACGAGTTTCATTTGCGCGATCACTTAGGAAACACAAGGATAGCCCTTCTTGAAACCGGTTCTGACAGTTTGGCAATTCTGCAGCAAAACCACTACTACCCCTTTGGCATGCTCATACCCAGCCTTAGCACCAGCAACACCATAGGCGCCCTGAAAGACAACCGATACCTTTATAACAGCAAAGAGCTGCAGGATGATTTTGATTTAAACTGGTATGTTTATCCCGTTTTTATCGGGAATTACGGGGTAAAGTTTTATGACCCGCAGATTGGGAGGTTTCATTCTGTTGACCCTTTAACTGAAAAGAACCATCGTAATACGCCTTATTTGTATGCTGCGAATAATCCAATTAGATATATTGATTGGTTTGGCTTGGATAGTTTGAATGCAGCGGCTTTGACACAAGCAGCTCAAAACGCCGTAAGTTGGGTAAAGACCAATTATGGTTCAACATCAGCACAATGCAACCGAGGTGTAACCAAAGCATTTGAAGAGCTAACTCAAAATAATGAATTAGCTGAGAAAAATGCCAATGAGATGGTGGACCAAATGGCAAATTCTGAAAATTTTGAAGTAGTGAATCAGGATGATGTCCAATCTGAAGCTAATGATGGGGCAATTATTATCGCAGGTAAAAAAGAAGATTCTGGTTCAGGGCATGTTGCTTTGGCTGTCCCCGGAATTGAAGTTACAAGTACCAACTGGGGTGGCACTGCTCCTGTGGGCATGGATACTGGAAAAAACAAACGTTGGTCAAGTAAAGGAATGAACTATTCGTGGTCCTCACCAACAGGAGTCACTTTTTATAAATATAAAGGAGCAAGTACCGGAACTATAAACAATCAAACATACTCAGGTGGAACCTTGTCATCGGTAACTGTTTCTGCTTCAGGTTCGTCATATTTGACACCAAGGCCAGCTGTTGTAATACCAAAAAGGAGATAGATGATTATGAAGAAATTATTTTTACTAATTATCCTTTTATTATTCATGCAATGTAAAGGCAGAATAAACCAAGAAAACAAAGAAGAATCTTTCATCAAAATTGATGTAAACGAATCCTTTGAGCTGATTGGAATCCCTTTAAGTACAGTAGAAGAAAGAGAAAAAGAACTGAACTATAAATTTGAGTTTCAAACAATTGAAAAACAACAAATTTATCATCAAGATGACAGTCAAAGAATTGAAATTTTTATTGAGAGAATTAAGGGCTGGAATGACCCCGGTGACTTCCATAGAATCCGAATAAAAAAGCAAGAGAAAGAGTTTGTTTTTTTTAATTC
This sequence comes from Bacteroidales bacterium, assembly GCA_019429055.1. GTDB lineage: Bacteria > Bacteroidota > Bacteroidia > Bacteroidales > UBA7960 > SKVR01. The sequence continues at coordinate 5,692 of JAHYJP010000162.1, read as the reverse complement.
AGATGGATGGGTAATAATAGGAGAATATGAAACTCAATATCTCAATTCTTTTTCTGAGACTAATGAGATAAAATCAAGTTATGTATCCGTTCAAAAGGCTTCTGACAAAGACATCTTGCTTTTTGCTTTTGGTTACGTTTATGCAAGTCAGCCGGGGTTATTAAGTATCCTAAATCTATCCAGATTTGAAAAGCCTGTTCTAATTTTTAATGATAATTACAATTTATACAATTATGAGGATATAAATGGAGATGGAATGCTTGACATAATGGTTACCAAGTTTGATAAGGACGAGGTAACTGGGTTAGTTGATTTTAAAACGTATCTGCTCAAAAATGGAGGTTACTATATCCAATAATAAAAGCTTGGCCTTTCAAACCGACAAGGGCGGCCTTTCTACCCGCCGCGACTACGCTGGGCCGTTTGTGTTTGTAAACAATGCCCCGGGCTGGTTTAGCACGCCCCACGGGCGGTTTGTATATATCGTTGACGGCTGGCAGAATGAGTTTCATTTACGCGATCACCTTGGCAATACCAGAAGAGTTGTGATGGAAGAGGACACCGGCACGCTGGCCACCCTGCAACAAAACCACTACTACCCCTTCGGCATGCTCATACCCAGCCTTAGCACCAGCAACACCATTGGCGCCCTGAAAGACAACCGATACCTTTATATCGGCAAGTTGGAGCGCAGCGGAAATCCCGACCCTTCGGGAGAGTTTAACGATGACTTCGAGCTTAACTGGTATGTTTATCCCGTTTTTATCGGGAATTACGGGGTAAAGTTTTATGATGCGCAGATTGGGAGGTGGCATAGTGTGGACCCGCATGCTGAGAATTATACGCCTGTTTCGCCCTATGCTTATGTAGGTAATAATCCCATCGTAAGGATTGATCCTGACGGTAGGGACTGGTATGAAGATAAGGAAGGGAATATTTTATTTGATCAAAACTTATCAAAGGATAATCACGAAACCTACATGCAAGAAAATGGGATCGAGGGGAAATACTGGGGTACAACGGGATTTTCTATTAATGAAGAAAGTGGACTATCTATTGCCTATTTTTCTGATGGAACTAGTAAGGAGGGATTATGGCAGCTCAACGAGGTGGTTGTGGAGGCAGAAATGGGGGAAAGTGCAAGAACCAGGATGAATGCTGAAAGTTTAGGAATATATGATGCACAAAATACCTTTTTACGAGGAAGTCTGGAGGTTTCTATCGATGTTATTGGCGCTTCAGGTGAATTACTAAAAGGTGCTGGTTATCTTGTTTCTGCATCAGGGGTTGGCTCTGGAATTGGTTTAGGCTTATTAACACTTGGTGGAGCATTAACAACAACTGCAGGCGTTGGGAGGGCAGGGTTATTGTTTACTGAAGGGAATTATAACGGGGCTTATTATGAAATTGGGAGTTCCGCCGTTGGGTACTATGGCAGTTTTAAAATTGGAAAATCTTTAAATCCGGAAGGTGTAAAGGCGATATTAAATTTTTGGATAGATTTAACCAAAACCCCTATTGATAAAACAGCCGGATCTGTAATAAAATAAATTTATTTAACCATGGTGATATTCATTTTTTTTCTGGGAATTGGAATCCTTTTTTTAATATTATCTTTCAATTCTTACCAAAAATTTAAGAAGAACAAGAACACTTTTCTTGACTATGCACCAGGGCAACCCCCGCACTTTTTCTTTTTTTTATTCGGTATTCTTTTCATTTTACTAAGTTTTTTTAAGTTGCTTCACAACAATTGATAATGTATTAAGTGTAATAGACAAAACGTGATCTGAAAGTGGGGTATTTTTTTTCCCGCTAGCCGAAATTTCCAATTTTGCAAAATTTAATAGCTTTGCTTAACTATGCCAGACAACACCGATATGATATCATACACCTATACGGCCACGGGGGTAAAGCTAAGCCAGGCCTTGCAGACAGGCAAGGGCGGCACCTCAACCCGCAGGGATTACGCCGGGGCGTTTGTGTTTGTAAACAATGCCCCGGGCTGGGTGGGCACGCCCCACGGGCGGTTTGTGTATATCATTGACGGCTGGCAGAACGAGTTTCACCTGCGTGATCATCTTGGCAATACCAGAAGAGTTGTTATGGAAGAAGACACCGGCACCCTGGCCACCCTGCAGCAGAACCACTACTACCCCTTCGGCATGCTCATACCCAGCCAGAGCACCACCAACACCATAGGCGCCCTGAAAGACAACCGCTACCTGTATAACGGCAAAGAGCTGCAGGATGACTTCGAGCTCAATTGGTATGTTTATCCCGTTTTTATCGGGAATTACGGGGTAAAGTTTTATGATGCGCAGATTGCCAGGTGGCATAGTGTGGACCCGTTGGCGGAGAAGTATTACCCGATAAGCCCGTATGCTTATGTGGCGAATAACCCGATTTTCTTTGTTGATCCTAATGGGATGGAAATAGTTGATAAAGATGGAAATAGGATAACGTATTCGGAAAAGGATGGATGGTCTGATAATGCAACTGAGGATGTGAAAATAATTTATGCTGCATTGATGTTAACCGAAACAGGACAAAAACAATGGGATAAAATATATAATTCTGAAGTTAAAGCAACTATGGCAATATCAACTGAAGAAGCTTATTATAACGAGAGAACTGATAAAATATCAATAGGACCCAATGGTGAAGGTACTCTTTGTTTAGGAGTTGCCCAAACTCCCACAAAGAATAACCAAACCGAAATATCAAGCGAACCAACTAATATTATAGTTTTTGCAGGATCAATTGGGAAATCTTTTAATGATACAAATAGGGGTCTAACCTGGTTAGAAGCTATAGGTGCAACAGCAGGTCATGAGATTGAGCATACAACAGATGATAACAGGAGAATCCAAAGAGATAATTTACAGATGAAAAGACTATTACTCCCCCATGACAGGAGAAGTGTCGAGAGAGAACCTACCAGAATTGGATCTCAAATAAGAAAAGAGAGTCATGGAATACCCGTTATGATGGTTCCCCGCCCTGCTTCAATTCATAAAAAAAATAAGTCATGAGAGTTTTGTGCATAATTACAACTTTGTTTTTGATTGGTTTTATTGATTCAATCTTTGGCCAGTCAATTAATAAAATTGATTCTTTGGGACTAAAACAAGGAGAATGGACCGAATTTAGCATATTTCCATCGGGTATTATTCGATATGGCGAAAAAACCCGTAATCCAATTGATTCAAATATTGTTTATTTAAGAGATAAATTGATTTTTGATAATGATAATGATTTATTTCGTCAATGTGGCAATTATTGCAATGGATTGAAAAATGGAAAATGGGTAAAATATTTTCCTGATGGTATAATCAAAGAAGAAGTATTTTTTTTAAATGGAATACCATTGGGATATTGCAAATTCAATTATGAAAATGGGAGTATTGGTAAAAAGGGATTTATTTCGTTGGATTCAATATACCACTTTGAATATTACGAGGAAAATGGAAATTTTATCAATAATATAACGCAATCAGCATATGATATGGAGGACTATTTTTTCCCGTCTTCTCCTGCTTTTTTAAATGGTGGATATATTGATTCTATTGGCCTGAGACAAGGGAAATGGCAGGAGTATAAAATTTTAGCCGAAAAACAATTAAATCAAGACGATGTTCCCGGTCAGTTCCAGTTTTTTAAGAGTAATCATGAACTCCTGGTGGGTAAATATTTGATTCTTAAAGAAATCGGTAATTTTAAAGATGGATTAAGGTCGGGATATTGGGATGTATACTATCTCGACGGTAAAATTAAATCTAAGGTTTTTTATTTGAATGGAATACCCATGGGACCATTCGAATTCTATCACTTAAATGGCCAACTTAGGAAAAAGGGAAGAATTTCATTTGATACAATGATTAAAATAGAACTATACAATGATGCAGGAGTTTATGTAAGAACTGAAATGATCCCAACTATTGAATTTATGCGTTCTTTATATTAATGAAAACGGGGCAATTGGTATGATTACGGGGCGAGATTTTATGACCCGCAGATTGCGCGGTGGCACTCTGTTGACCCATTGGCGGAAATGTATTATCCCATTAGTCCTTATGCTTATGTGGCGAATAATCCGATCATTTTTATTGACCCGGATGGGATGAGATTGGACTGGGTGCACGATAAAGAGAATGATAAATATGTTTGGATGGACAATGTTGCTTCACCTGAATCCACTCCCGAAGGTTATAGATATGTTGGCTCAAAAGATAGCGACATTTTAACGGATCTAAACTTACCTAATAGTTTGAGTACTGAAGAAGCAATTAGAATAGGTTTTAGTTTAGAAGGAGAAGGTAAGGGAGCCGCACCAGTGGGAACAATGGCAAAAGCTAGTGGAAATCTTTCAATTAAAGCCGATGTTTCAATAAATAAGGAAAACGCTTCAGAAAACAATGCAATGGGGAAGAAATTTGAAGGAATAACAATCACTACAAATTTTTCTTATTCTTCAAAGAGTCCAATTTCAGACCTTAAATTGTCATATAATAGATTTTTGTATGTAAAACACGGGGAAAACCAATATTCTAGTATGCTTTCGCCCTCATCTGGCAATGTTTTATATGAAGCAGGTACCGTGCCAATGAATGCTTCTATTAGTGTTTCTGAAAAGGATATAAGCAGGCAAAAACCTTTTTATGCGGCTGGCATTATTGCAGGTGCACCAAACTCAAAAGTAGTTATCAGCCCTCGCCCTATAAAAATGGAATGGAACTTACAACGGAACCCTATTTATTTACCAAAATAATATGCAAAATGTCAAAAAATTTATTCTTGTTAGCTTTATTATTTGTTCAGTGTGGAAACTTAGCGGTAAATGATTCCTCAAAATGTGATGTGATTAACGAGAAAACAGCTAAACTTGTATATGATTATTATTTTAATAATGATTTATTATTATTGGATTCTGCATTGATCTATATCGATGAAGGTCTTAAAAAATGTAATAAATATGAAAAGTTATTTTCCTTAAGAAAATTAGGTGTTTTGTCTCTAAAACAAAACTATAATGATGCGCTTCAATTCATTGAAAGTTTTGATGAAAACATGTTTGGCGAATTACCATATTTTAAAAATTTTTTAAATAATAGATTTATTGCAATGCAGGCACATTTTGTTGGCGATTCTGTTACTCGCAATTCATATTTGAACGAAATTGTTGCAGAGATAGATTTGTTTCTTTCAATGAATGATAAAGAAATTAAAGCTTTACTAAAATTATCGGATGTGAACGAAATTTTAGAAAATCCATTAACAACCTCATTAATGCAATATTACTATTATAAGGCCTTATTGGAAGGCGCAGAAAACGTTAAAGTTAAATTAAACTTACTATATAGAAATCAAATGATTAGTGAAGAGTTTAAAGACATTTTGATTTCAATTTTTGATGAAGATTTTTTAGTTTTTGTTGGATTCTAATCAGTTTTGTAAATTTAATGCCAACCCCGTTTAGCGGAATTTGAAATTCCACTTTGAGCGTCGGATAATTTGCAATTCTGCAAAAATTGATAGCTTTGTTCAACCATGCCAGGTAAAGAAGAAATGATCAACTACACCTACACAGCCACCGGAGCAAAAATTAGGCAGCAGCTGGAAACCGCTGATGGCCGTGGCGGCCTTTCTACCCGCCGCGACTACGCCGGGGCGTTTGTGTTTGTAAACAATG
>JAHYJP010000371.1 GCA_019429055.1 Bacteroidales bacterium | reverse complement strand
TTTGGATAAACCCCTGATAATCAGTATCTTAATGGATTTTACCATAAATCTGTTCAAGTATGATTACCAGGGGATGTTTTAATTACAAATCATTAATTATCAGAACGTTAGATAAAATATCAGTTTTCAACAAGTGCAGAAAAGACTTTTTCTGCGAAGTTATTATCCTTTTGCTTTCCATCAAAGGGCGTGTCAACTTTTTACAACTTGGCCGCTTCGGGAACTTTGAAGAACAAAGATACCGACAACAATTTGAAAAACCTTTCCCTTTTCTCGATTTCAATAAAGAGCTTGCGCTTTCGCACGGAGGCAATCGGTTTGTAATTGCATTTGACCCGAGTTACATCAATAAATCAGGTAAGAAAACACCGGGTCTGGGATGGTATTGGTCCGGGTGTGCAGGCCAGGCAAAATGGGGACTTGAAATTGGAGGCCTTGCAGCCATTGATTTAGACAACCATACTGCATTCCACCTTGAAGCTGTTCAAACACTGATTGAAGACAAGCAGGTAACCAACCTTACCGATTGGTATGTAAGCGTTATAGAAAAAAGGAAAGATACGCTTAGCTCCATCTCAAAGTATCTTGTTGCCGATGCCTGGTTTTCCAAAAAGCCTTTTGTTGACCAAATTATAGCACTGGACATGCACCTGATAAGCCGGCTGCGTGACGATGCTGACCTGAAATATTTGTATCTGGGGCCTCCAACCGGTAAGAGGGGACGGCCAAGTAAATATGCAGGTAAAGTCATTACCGAAAATATTGATACAAGTTACTTTGAACTAATCGAACAAAACCAGGAGGCAACCGTGTATTCAGCCATTGTCTATTGCAAGTCGCTAAAACAGAATATCCGACTGGTACATGTTACCTATACAAGTGACAAAGGGAAACTAACCCGCAAACTTTATTTCTGCACCGACACCCAAATGGATGCACTTGAAATCCTGGATTGTTACCAAAGCAGGTTTCAAATTGAATTCCTGTACCGCGATGGCAAACAGCACACCGGTTTGAACGATTCACAGGCACGAAGCGAAAACAAGCTGAACTTTCAATTCAATGCTGCCCTGACTGCAATCAATATTGCCAAGGTGGAGCATTGGCTGAGCACACCCAAAGAGGAACGCAAGTCATTCTCAATGGCCGACATTAAAACAATGAACCACAACAGGTTACTATTGCAGCGATTTATTGACGTGTTCGGTGTTAATGCATACTCTGCTAAAAATCGAAAACATGTCAATGAACTTATATATTATGGCACTATTGCCGCTTAAATTTTTAACGAAGTATTGACAAAAAGAACACGAAATAATTTAGAAAAAATGGCAAATTTTTATACCGATAACAGCGAATTAAAATTTCATTTGAACCATCCGT
>JAHYJP010000161.1 GCA_019429055.1 Bacteroidales bacterium | reverse complement strand
GGTTCTACGCGATAGAATCTGGAGAATCCGGCGGATCTCTTCATCGCGGCCAATAACCGGATCGAGTTTCCCGCTAAGGGCCAATTTATTGAGATCGTTGGCGTATTTTCCCAGTGCATTGTAGGTTTCTTCTGCCGACTGGCTATTTACTTTTGAGCCTTTGCGAAGTTCTGTTATTGCTGCTTTAAGATTTTTTTCAGTTATGCCACTGTCCTTCATCAGCTGGCCAATGTTATCATTGTTTTTTAACAAGGCGAGAACCAGATGTTCTATGGAGATGAATTCATCGTCAAATTCCCTGAGCTGCGCATTGGCACTTTGCAAAACCCTGCTCACTTCCTGCGCAAGGTAAAGATTGCCTCCTGTTACCTTTGGGTAGTTTTTTACAATGCGATCAAGCACCTGCTGAAAGTTTTGCAGATTTACATTATTCTTTTTGAAGAGATATGGAGTTACACTTTCATCCACAGCAAGGATTCCTTTAAGCAGGTGACCTGTTTCAACAGCCTGGTTCTGATAGCCCATGGCAATCTCCTGCGCTTTCTGAATAGCTTCCTGTGATTTTAATGTGAAGTTATCGTAGTTCATTTTTTCTTTTCCTTTTTCAGTAAGTTCAGATAAAATTAAATCTTATTGTTTCAGATACAAACTGATGTCTTCAAAGAACAAACCAATACCTGAATAATTTCATAAAAAGACAATATGGCATTTTGCTGGGTTTTTATACTGTCAAAATTTCCCGAATCTGAACAAAATTTTAAGAAAACCCCACGAGTAACCTGATCTTTTTGTATTATTGCCGATTGTTATTTCCAGGTTCTGTGAAATATGAGTTCTAATCTTTTGAGAAACCTTAATCTTCTAAAGTAAAACGTATATGTTAAAACGCATACAACTGCATTGGCAAATCCTGATTGCATTGGTCCTTAGTATAATTTTCGGAATTACATTTCCCAATCATGTAAAATATGTCAGTTGGATGGGCGATCTTTTCCTTCGGGCTCTGAGTATGATCATCGTACCCTTAATTTTTTCTTCAATTGTTTCGGGTGTAACAGGTATTGGATCAGGAAAGAATCTGGGCAGAATGACTGCAAAAACCATTGGTTATTATATGATAACCAGTCTTTTTGCAATCATTACGGGCTTGTTGCTGGTAAATCTTATTAAACCCGGAGTAGGTGCCGATTTAGGGTTAAGCAAAGCCGTTGAAGGATTGGCTGCGAGTGGTGATTCCTTCGGACAAACACTTCTTAAGATCATTCCTACAAATATTATTGAATCCATGGCACGTGCTGATTTGCCCTCCATCATTTTCTTTGCCATCTTCTTTGGATTTTTTGCCACACGGGTAGAGTCAAAATACAGCGAACCGGTGATCAATTTCTTTAACGCAGTATTTGGGATCATGATGAAAATTACCATGTTTGTTATCAAGTTTACACCTATTGGGATATTTGGTATTGTTTCGGTTATAATAGCAGAAAATTCAGAAAATCTGGCTGCAATTTTCGGGCGAATGGGTATTTATATGTTGACGGTTATTGCAGCCCTGGCTATACACGGAGTCATTACCCTGCCCTTGCTTATGCGTATTCTGGGTAAAGCCAATCCGATTAAACATGCCAGAAATATGTCAGTACCTCTTTTAACAGCTTTTTCCACATCAAGCAGCAGTGCAACCCTGCCATTAACCCTGGAAGCGGTTGAATTTAAAAGTGGAGTTTCCAATAAAACCACAAGTTTTGTGCTTCCGCTGGGAGCAACTATTAATATGGACGGAACAGCACTTTACCAATGTATTGCAGTCCTTTTTATTGCCCAGGCGTATGGTATTGAGTTATCCATACTTCAGCAGCTCATAGTTATGATCACTGCGCTGCTGGCTTCCATTGGTGCAGCAGGTATACCGATGGCTGGACTGGTTATTATGTCAATCATTCTGTCTGCAGTGGGTTTGCCCCTTGAAGGAATTGGATTAATACTGGCAGTTGACAGGATTCTCGATATGATACGCACAACAGTAAATGTATGGAGTGATAGCTGTGGCGCGGTTATTATCGCAAAAAGCGAAGGGGAGGTGACTAATGTGTAATACTATCCGAGACTTATGCTAAAAAGTTATTAACAAAAAAAGCCGCCCCGAAGGGTGGCTTTTTTTAAAAATTCTGTGTTTAATCTTAGTCAAATGTGGAAGTTCCTGCTACTCCATCAATTATATAATCAATGGTAAGGATTTTCTGAGCTGCTCCATCATAGGTTCCTGTTCCCTGTATGGAAACACCCTGGAAAGTTTGTTGTGGAATAGTAAGAACAGATCCATTTATTACGCCATTAACAATGACGTCATTGAAATATAATTCATTGAATCTTAATTCATTGAACTCTGTACCTCTGGTAACAATTACAGGATACGGGGTGTACTGTGTTCCGTCTTCATCAACATCAGATACCTGATAAGTTTTTGTAAGTTTGTCAGCTCTCACATATACATTTCTCTGAGCAGTTTCACCTTCAACACTGTATGATGCAACGTAATGATCAACAAGTTCATTGTTCCATGCAGGGTTCCAGAATACCTGAACATCCTCAAGCTTAGCTCCGTCAACAGTAACACCTGCTTTGGGATCAAAATCATCACCCAGGTCAATAGTTGCATCTCCGGGAACGGTAAGGGTAACTTCAGTTTCACAAGCTGTGAAAATAAACGCACCTATTACCAGTGCTGCTGTAAATTTCAACCAGTTTTTCATAATTTCAGGGTTTTGTTAAAAATAAAATTTAGTTAATTGTTGTTTTTATTGTGAATGCAAAATTAATGGTTTTTTCTTTAAATTGATTTTTTTTGCCCTTTTGAAAAAACAGTATCTTTGCAAACAGTTAAAATCAAACTAACAAAAAACAAACCAACTATGAGAAAAGTTTTCGGAATTTTATTATTGGTAGGAGCTGTTGCCATTACTGCCTGTGGTCCCAGTCGCCAGGAAAGAGCTGCGGCTGAGCAAGCCAGATTAGATTCAATTGCTGCTGTTGAGGAACAGGCTCGCCTGGATTCAATCGAAGCCGCACATGCTGCTGCTGCCGCCGCCGCTGCTGCCGCAAGACAGGAGCAGGAACAACGTCGACTTGAACAACAAAGACCTACTCAACCTGCTGAAACACAACCCGCCAGAAGAGGGGATACTCAGGATAAAGATGATGAAAGACCCACCCGTAGAGGTGAACAAAGTGAAGATGAAGAAAGCCGCCCTGCAAGACGCGGCAGTTGATCTATAATTGCTTTCCAAATAAAAAAGGATGTTTCTCACAGTTAGAAGCATCCTTTTTTACGTTTTTTGTCATCTGTAGCTTTTAAAAACCTATTTCCTTTAAAGTTTCCTTAAGCTTATCGGGAGTTACCGGCTTGCTTATAAAACCGTTAAAACCGTAGCTGTCAAGATTTACTGCATAGTCCACAGGATCATGCGCAGTAATGGCTATTACCGGAGTATTTCTTTTTTGGGGATCACTCAGTTTTTTGCGAATAAACAAAGTGGTTTCAAGTCCGTTTCTTACAGGCATTTCTATATCCATCAGAATAAAAACGTAGTCGTTCTGTTCAAGCATTTTAATTGCAGCATCTCCGTTTACTGCCTCATCATAGGTATACCCCATATGCTTTAAAACCAGACCAATCTGAACCCGGCTCGTAAACAAATCATCTGCAACTAATACTTTCATATTTGCCTGATTCTGTTATTGAAATTTGTGTTTATTCATTTTTAATGCAAAACCACTGAGCCTGAGTTTGTCAGGAAAATACTATACAACAGAAGTGTAATTTGATATGAACTTAACATGAAATTCGATGTAAAGGTATTTAAAAAAAATGAAACCTTATATTTCATAGTTTGATTTTTTTAAGGGAAACCCTGAAGATTTCCGAAATGAATTCGCGTAATTCTACGGTTTTTAATGGCTTTGGGCCTGATTATTTTTATCCAATAATTGTAAGCACTGGCAAACAGCCGGGTTAAAATACTAAACATTGATTATTTCCGGGAATAAAAAGATCATGTATGAGTTGCTATAATAACCGTATCAATGAAAAGGGTAATATCAACAGAGAAAGAGCTCAGGCTTTAATTTCTTCTATTGACCATAAGATCAATGATCTTAATCAAACCTCCTTTGATTGTTTTTTCCTGATTAACAACATTATGAAGCAAAACCGCAGTAATGCAATTGATGCGGTAAAAATGGTTTCTCAGATATTTGAACTGGCTGGCGAAACAGGAAACCCTGCAATACTCAGAAGACTAACCGAGCAGATTCCTTTATTGAAGGAAAACCTGGTTGAACTGGCTGAAGAAATCAGCAACTCATTGTATACATTGGAATTAATCAGATCAAACTTCAGGCTCATGCCCGAGCCGTTTAAAAATCTTGAGAAAAACCTTGATGCCCTCAATACACTTCTGACTGAAATTAAACTTACCAATGTTTATAAAGATCGCAGCTTCAGAAGTTTCTCGTGTGATGAAGCAGTTAAGATCCATGCGGTTATCAATAAGTTGAAGAATAGCTGTCCGGTTTTTGAAGAAAACATTTATAATATAAGCAGTCATATTGATTCGCTTTTTGATGAATTAAGCAGATTGAAAGCTTTTTTCGCTGATGATCTGCAAAATGATCTTTCTCGTCTTTCTGCAGAACTGGATAAAACCGAAAAAAAATCCCGGTATTTATTGAAAAAAAGAAAACCGGTTAATCAACTCCTTGACGACTTTAATAAGCAGGCCGGAGACATTATTGAAAAAATTGACTGCAGAAATCTTATCAGAACAAGATTAAACCATATTCAGAATACACAGAGACTGATACTTCGCGAACTCACTCATTCTGTTGAATCGGAAGCGAATAATTTTAATGAGAATTATGATTGCGATGAGGTGGCAAAAATTACCAGTACCCAGATTGATCGATTACTGTTTACTCATAAAGAATACAACGATTCAGTAAGCCGCATCAGCTCAATCATGGAGCTGATGGGAGTGAAGATATCTGAAATGGCTCAAACTTTGGCAGAGAATAATGATTTCAATTCTTTTTCAGCCGGTCACGCTAGTTTAAGCAGTCTTTCTGATGAAGTTCATGACAGAAAGCAGCTGCAACTTGAAAAATACAACAATGCCAGCAATGATATGGCATTGGTTTATAAAATTGTTAAAGAACTTTTTGAGCGATTTAAAGATCTTGAAATGATGGAAAATGCCATCGAGCAAAAAGTTGTTGACAGAATCAGCTTTGCTGACTTACTCATAAGCGATGAAGAACAAACAGCTTCCCTTGCACAACAAATCCTTAAAGCTTACGCAAGTAATCATTTTGAGAAGAATAAAATCAGAACATTGTTTTCAAATTCCGTGGATAATCTGAAAGAATTTATTGAAAACAAGTCGGTTTTTCTTTATGGTAAAAAAGGTCTTGAAACCATACACAGCGGTTTTTCCCTTGTTCGAAAAAGCATTAATGAATTGTCTCAAAATTTGCACAAAATGGAGAATCTTCTCACAGGTGTAAATGATAAAAGTAACCAGATATTGATGTCGGGGGTGGAAAGTATTGAAAAACTAAAGCAATTTGATTTTTCACCTAAAGATATGAATGAACTTATTGGCCAGTTTGAAGAGATAAGTCTTTTGGTAAAAGATCAGAAGCCGGTAAGGCAGCAAAAAACAGTTGCCGGGAAAAAAGAAAAACCAAAAGTGTTTTTGCCTGCGAAATATTCATGAAACATTGGGAAACCTATTAAAACAATATGCCATGGAAGATTTTAAGTTTATCTCGCAAATTAATGATGATCCTCAAGGTTGCAGTATACATATGATATTTGAAGGGATGCTGACTTTGCAGAATGCACCACTGATCAAAGAATCACTTAAAGAACCTTCGCAGGAGTATCAAAATGTCGATTTAATTACCAAAGATGTAACGGGCATTGATGTCTCTTTTCTTAATATTCTGAAATCATTCAAGGAGTATCTTGAGACCAGGGGTAAAAAGGTTAATTTAAAAATTGAACTGCCATACAACCTGAACAGGATCATTTCAGAAACAGGAATTAGTTTTCCTATGCCATAATATAAAAATATGAACTAAGTTTGTGATGCCAAACTGAATTGAATAAAATAATAAGATGAGATCTTACTCAAATATTAATATGCTTGATCAGGAGATGCTGGATATGCTCAATGATTGTGCTGATGGTAATCCGGAGTTAATCCATGATATTTTTGACTCCTTTACCCCTGAAGCAGATGAACTGATAGAAGCTGTGCGAAACTCCATCAAGAAACAGAATTTTGAAAACCTCAAAAAATCTGCTCACGCTCTGGCCGGTATTTCCGGTTCGATTGGAGCAACCCGCTTACATCAAATAGCGACTGATGTGGAGAATGCTATAAAATCAAATCACAATGATGTTGCTTCTGTGATTGCTGAGGAATTGTTCCCAAATTATGAATTACTGAAGGATGAAATCCACAAATATCAGGAATCTATGGGTGATTAATGAGTTTTCAAAAAATAATGCATTTAAAGAAACGGATGAAAATCCTTAGTGAGTTCTTTATACTCCGGGGTAAATTCATGCCGTTTTTTGTTTTCTATACTTAGTACTTCCGTTATAATTTCATTGACAGGATTTTTGGAATATACTGAAATCAGTCTTACCGGATTATGGTCAGGTTTGGGTTTTATTATAAGGTTTCTTACGGGATAAAGCTTAGCTGAAATAGCTTTAAGGTCATTTTGCTCTTTTGTTATAAAAGGAAAGATCGTGATAAGAACACCCGTTTCAGAAAGGAGATTCCGGGAATAGTAAAACAATTCATCGGGTTTGAGCGTATCATTATGCCTTGCCAGCGACCTGCTGTTATTGTCACTTTTTAAGCTGTTCTCAAAGAATGGAGGGTTGCAAACTATCAGATCATACTGTGTTCCGCCTGGCGACGAAAATTCCTGCAACGAACAGTCAAATAATTGAAAATGCCATGGACTTTTGCGAAAGTTTTCTGCAGCCTGCTCCAGAGAATCATGGTCGATATCTATTGCATGCACTTCTGCACGGGTTTTTTGTGCAACCATAAGGGCAATAAGTCCGCAGCCTGTTCCAATGTCAAGTACTTTTTCAGCCGGATAGGTCGAAGCAAAGCTACCAAGCAAAACACCATCGGTGCCTATTTTCATTCCGCAATTACTGTCGGAAAGACTAAAGGCTTTAAAGGAGAACACTCTGCTCTTTTTGGTCTTCTCAGGGTTCATTAAGGTAAATATCAATTAGCCCCTGTGGTGCTTTCAGATAAATAGTTCTGTTTTTACGGTCGGTTCTTTCAATAAACTCATCCTTAACGGGAATAAGGATCTGTTTGCCCTGAAATTCAATTTCAAAAAGTGGGTTTCCGGGATAATCCAATACCTGGTTAATTGTGCCGATTGGACCCTTAGTATGGTCAATTACTGAAAAACCCTCAATCTCATAAAAATAAAAGGCATCACCGGTTAATGGGGGCAGCAGGCTCAGTGGCAGATAAAGTTCGCGACCCAAAAGCTGTTGTGCCTGCTCCTCGTTATCAATATCCTGAAACTTCACAGTTAACTGGTTGCTTTTATTGCGTAAATCAGTACGCTCAATAAAATAGGGGATCAGCTTTCCGCCGAACTCAATGAAAACTGCATCCAGGTTGTCATATTTTTCGGGCTCATCAGAATCAATGAAGATTACAACTTCACCTTTAAAACCAAATAATTTGGTTATGCTTCCCAGAAAAAAACATTCATCTTTTTTCATCACGAGAAAATTGCAAGTGTGTATGAAAAGAAACCTGCCAGGTAATTGGGTCCTGACAGGTTTTTCTTGAAAATATTATGGAAAAAGGTTTTGACCTATTCTTCCTTTTTTTCTTCAGCTTCTTTAGCGTCGTCGGTTTCTTCTTTAGCTTCTTCAGCGGCAGGAGCTTCTTCTTTAGCTTCTTCAGCGGCAGGAGCTTCTTCTTTAACTTCTGCAGCAGGAGCTTCTTTTTGGGTTTCTTCGGCTTTAGTTTCAGCTTCAGGAGTTTCAGCAACTTCTTCAGTAGTTTCTTCGGCAACTTCTTCTGCACTTTGACTTTCCTGAGCTTCTTTTTTGGCTTCAACTGCATATTTTTTAGCAAGAGCTGCAGCACGCTCTTCGTTCACTTTGCGTTCGTCTTCCAGACGCTTTTTCTTCAGATCTTTTTCTGAGAGTTCAGCATCTTTTGCAATCTGCTCAACCTTGGCAGTTTTTTCTTTCAGCCAGGTCTGGAATTTTTCTTTTGCTTCTTCTTCTGAATGAGCTCCTTTTTTAACACCTCTTAAAAGGTGATCCATCATCAATACACCTTCTCTGGATAGAATTGAACGCGCAGTATCGGTGGGTTGCGCACCTACCTGCACCCAATAGAGTGCACGATCGAAGTTAATATCAATTGTTGCTGGGTCTGTTGTCGGATCATAAGTGCCAAGTCTTTCAATAAACTTTCCATCCCGGGGTGCACGACCATCCGCAATTACCACATGGTAAAAAGGTTTACCTTTTTTACCTTTTCTCTGTAGTCTGATTTTTGCTGGCATTTTTTACTTTTCTATTTATTATAAACTATGATTAATTAAGGGGTGCAAATTTCCGACTTTTTTTTCAAATAAAAAAGTTTATTTACCAAATGTTTTTTAGTCTTAAGACCTGTTTTTACCTGATTTCAATTTTTTTTCTGATCTCCTGAGCCATTTATGCTTTGAATCTTGTA
>JAHYJP010000370.1 GCA_019429055.1 Bacteroidales bacterium | reverse complement strand
TGATATGCCCCGCAAACTAATCATTATAGTATTCATAACAGCGATCATTTTGTTTCCCATTCTTTGGAAAATGTATTGGTTATCGGGTTTCCTGCTTTTGGCCATCCTTCTGTTGTGGCTATGGAATAGTAAACTACCCTTTCTACGCTATGCACGTACCAACCCATGGTTGAGTCTGTCTGTGTATCTTTTTGCTGCAGTTTTACTGGCAGTTTGGGTGCGTATTTTCTTATTTGAAGTATACACCATACCATCGGGCTCCATGGAAAATACTTTGTTGCCTGGCGATAGAGTACTGGTGTTTAAGCTTGCCTATGGCCCTGCGCTTCCGCGGTCACCCTTCGATATACCATGGTTCAATGTGCTTTTTCTTGTGAGTGATAAGGCAAAACAAAGATTTCAGGAAGACTGGTGGACCTTTCGCCGTTTAAAGGGATTAGCCACACCCGGGCATAATGAAGTTATGGTATTCCGTTCGCCACACAACAGACATGAGTTTCTCATAAAGCGAAGTGCAGGGCATCCGGGCGACACATTAAAAATTATCAATAATCAGGTCTGGTTGAATGGATTAAATAAAGACCTGGCAATTGCATCCATGTTAAAGAACAATGACTACCTGTGGGTGAATGAATTTATGAATTCTGATTCCGCTGCAAATACAAACCCGGTTTTTCCCTATTCTGAATTTTACCATTGGAGTATAGGTAACTTTGGGCCGCTCATAATACCCCGGAAGGGAATGACTATCCCTTTAAACGACTCACTGGTTGCACTTTACAGCAATACAATAAAGGATGTAGAAGGTATTGATTTGATGGCGGTTTCTCAAAAAGCAGTAAATCCGTCAACCGACACCTTTAAGGAGTATTATACGTTTCAAAATGATTATTATTTCTTGTTGGGCGATAACCGCAATGCATCTTATGATTCACGGTATTTTGGGTTTATCCCGGAACAGAATATTGTGGGCAGAGCGGTTTTGGTGCTGTTTAATTTTAGAGATGGTAATTTTAATAAAAAACGATGGCTAAGAAAAATCAGGTAAATATCCAATCACTCGTCAGACGACTCAAGTCGTCAGACGAGTAACCATCGAGCAAATCAAATTTCAATTCATCGATAAAAACCCCCGAAACGCACACAATTTATTTAGAATCATTCTAAATTATGATTTACCGATCCCCCTCAAAAAATATGTTTATATTTGACATTCATTAACCATTATTAACGGAAAAAATTTACTTAAACAGTTTAGGTGTATTATTCCTGATAATTTGTCAGAGAAAGCCTTTTCAGAAAAAACACAAACCAAAACGTATACGTGAAATATAGAAAGTAACGGAAGAAAAAGGGGAGGGAAAGTACTAGCGTCTAAACCGTATTTC
>JAHYJP010000160.1 GCA_019429055.1 Bacteroidales bacterium | reverse complement strand
ACTTGAAATAAAAAAATCTGAATAAGAAAACCTAAAACCAACATCCATGCGAATCCTGATTTCTTTTGTGCTTCTATTACTGGTATTCTCCATCCAGGCCCAGGACACCATTTACTTTGATAAAAACGGAAAGACCATAAGCAGGCCCGACAAGGCTCACCGTTTTGAAGTAAGAACGGCCGATCCTGATAACCCGGACTGGGTTTCGGTGAAAAAGTTCAACATCATTGGATTGCCCACATCTTACATTGAATACAAATCGGAAAAAGACCATATCGTTCATGGCCTGTACAAAGAATGGTATAACAACGGACAATTGAAAAGAGAGAAGAATTATTACGAGAGTGAATTACATGGCGAGTTGCTTACCTACTGGCCAGATGGTGCTTTGCGGCGCAGGGATCTGTATGATCATGGATCCCTGGTTTCCGGAAAGGTATGGGATCGCGATGGGGAGGAGATGGAGTATTTTGATTTTAGAACAGAACCTGTTTTTCCGGGCGGGTTGGAAAACCTTGCAGTCATTCTGTCCCATAATCTCAGATACCCCACAAGCGCCCGCCGCAGATCCATTGAAGGGATTGTTGTAATCGGGTTCGTTGTGGATAGGGAGGGTCGTATAGTAGAGCCTTTTATTCATACCAGTGTCTACAGGTCTCTTGACAGGGAGGCATTAAGAGTGGTGAAACAGCTTCCATACTTTATCCCCGGTAAAGTTGAAGGGGAGCCGGAACGTTTTCAGTTTTTCCTTCCTGTACGATTTGTTTTAGATTGAAATAGGTTCAGAACCCGGCCCTGCTTCAAAAAGCTATTTTTCAACCCGTGGCTTACTTTCCGCCTGGAAAAAATAAAGGACCTGATGGTATTTTATATATACCACTTAGGGGCTCCTGTCAGAAAAAAATGAGAAATATCGATCAAAGTTGGGAAAGTGGTATATATTTGTTGGGGAAATCTATCTGCTGGCATTCTTTGTAATGATTATTCAGGTTATTTTTTGAATCACCAGTAAACGTGAAATGAGCAGTCAGGAAAACAAACTAAGACCCATTCTTTCTATTTGGCTTAAACCCAGGGAGACATTCCAATACCTTGAAACTAAAGAGCCTGATGAGAATAGATTCAATCTGACAATTATATTTGTTGTTGTGATACTTGGCTTTTTCCCGGTTCAATTCATTGAAAATAATGAGAATGATTCACTATTAGAGACAAGTTTGTTTTTTGGTCTTTTGTTTTACTTATTAATTACACTCGGGTTAGGCTTGCTGGTTTTAAAATATTTTATACCAGGAATATTATGGGCTGTAGGAAAAATATTACAGGGTAAAGCTGATTATTATGAGACTCAGTTGTTAACTGCCTATTCATTAACACCAAATTTTCTCTTCATAATATTGTCTATATTATTTATTATTCCGGCACTTTTTATCGGCGATCTTAGCATCATCATTTATAAAAACCCGATTACATATTTCATAATTAGCATTTTTTCAATAAGAAATCTGGTTTACCCCAAACCCAAATGCTGGTCTCATTAAAGGAGTAATCTGTGGTTATAGGGTGGAAGAGATCGAAAACCCGTTAACGCAAAAGGTAAGGTATCTGGATAAGCTGGTGGATGAACTGGCCAAAGGCCGTAAGATGGAGAAGATTTTGCGTGTTGCTTAAATGAATTGGTGGAAGATTGAAAAGTCAGGGCACGAGTAGCACCCGGTAGGTCTGAAGAAGTGTTGTTGTGAATCGAATAGCTAATCCTTTGAAATTAGGTTTATTGCAAAACATTATAGGATAATGATTATATTTGGAAAAAGAATAATATTATGAAGACAGAAACACAAATAAGGAATCAGATTTTGCGACGTATTCAGAGAATTCCTGGCGATAAACTCAAAGATTTAAGCGAGTATGTTGCAAAATTAGAGCAGAATATAAACAAGAAAGAAAAAATTCTTTCTTATGCCGGAGTCTGGGAGAATATGGAAGATAGCGCTTTCGAAGAACTTACAGACAAATTAATCTCCAGGAGAGAGCGGAATAAAAGAAGAAGTGATGAATAGAGCAATAATTGATACAGATATACTTTCATATTATTTGAAAGGCGATCAGGTTGTACTTAAAAACATTGAAAATTACCTTGATCATTATGAAGTACTTGAAATAAGCATCATTACATACTATGAAATAACCAGCGGGTTATTGGCAAAGAAAGCTTTTAAGCAATTGAATGTATTTGAAGAATTTATTGCTGAGAATATAATTACTCCTCTCTCTGAAAAATCCGCTAAAATATCCGCAGAATTATATTCCGCTTTAAGACAATCGGGAAGCATTATCGACGATATTGATCTTCTTATTGCCGGAATAGCCATTGAAAATGATTTAACATTGGTAACCAATAATCAAAAGCATTTTCAACGTATCCCTGGCTTGAAAATTGAAAACTGGAAGAAATAGTAATACACATCCTAAGAGTCCGGGAACGAATCTTACGCGGACGGGGTGGGGAATTAAATCATTTTCAATAATCTTATGACAGTATCAAAGAAACAACTTTCAGCAGAGCAGATTCAGGAACTGATCAAAACCTTAAAAGCCCGATTTGAGAAAAATATGCACCGGCATAAAGGGATTGAATGGTCAGAAATATTTTCCAGCTTTGAGGCCAATCCCGGAGTCTTAAGATCGTTACATGAAATGGAAGCCACCGGTGGTGAGCCGGATGTGACAGGCTTTGATAAAAAGACAGACCAGTATATTTTTTGTGACTGTTCGAAAGAAACGCCTAAAGGAAGAAGAAGTGTTTGCTACGACCTGGTAGCTCTCGAATCAAGGAAACTGCATAAACCTGAACACAGTGCTATGGGTATGGCACTTGAAATGGGGATTGAACTTCTCAAAGAAGAGCAATACCAAGAATTACAGCAACTGGAAAATTTTGATACAAAAACATCAAGCTGGCTTTATACCCCCAAAAGCATCAGAGACCGTGGGGGTGCCATATTTGGCGACTGGCGGTACGGCAGGGTATTTATTTATCATAACGGAGCGGAATCTTATTATGCATCCAGGGGTTTTCGCGGGCTGCTGAGGGTTTAGATTTTGGTTCAATAAGACTGAGTCATTTGAATTGTCTCCATAATGCCAGATTGTCCACCATTGAAGAATAAATCAAAGCAGATATTATTACAACTAAAAACAAAATCGACCCGATGTTTGGTCCGGTGGGTGCCACAGCCGGAAAGATCTTATTCTTAGCAGGTTTGGTCATAACCTGGTTTTATGTTTCAGGTTTGATCCTGGTTTTGATCGGGGCTTTTGTGGGGTTTACGTCAACAATTACATGGATAGATTTTGATAAAAAGCGACTAAGGTTTGCAACCCGCTTATTTGGGTTTATACCCACCGGGAAATGGATTTTTGTTCATAAGGATATGAAGCTGGGTATAAAAAAATCAAACCAGGTATGGCGGGCATACAGCAGGGGCAATCAAACGCTTGATATTGCTGATAATGATTATGTTTTGTTCCTTTTTGATGCCAATGGTAAAGCTATAATACCGATTCAAAAATCAAGTACTCCGGATGCTGCAAAACAAAATCTGGATACACTTACCAAGCATTTGGGAATAGGAGTGATCTGATGTAAAGTGACGGGGCCACTTTAAGTGACCCCGCCAATGAAAAAAATCTCTAATTTTGCAATCAAAAAAATATGAATAAGAATTGGATTGTATGGGATGTAATCGGCTGGCTTTTTGGCCTGGCTGTTTTTGCCATTGGAATAATTAATATGTTCTGGGGAAATGATTTCGGTTTTGGGGTTTTTCTGCTGCTGTTATCTTTTCTTTACTTTCCGCCTGTTAACGTTTTGATCAAAAAAAGATTTGGATTTACGGTGCATTACCTGGTGAAAATCTTTTTGGGAATCTTTATTCTATGGGCTGCTTTGGGTGTAGGTGAACTGTTCGATAAGATTGATCTTATGCTAATAGACTTCTCCGGTTAATCAATTTAAACCAAAACTCTGAAATATGAAATGGAATCTTAAATCAAAAAAAATACCCGTTATGCCAAATCTATTGTTAATTATTGTGCCGGCAGTGGCTATTGCGTTTGTGCTGGTATCATGTTCCGGAAGAAAATCCGGAAAGGAATCATCTGAACCTGCAGCGCAGGAAACAACTGTTATTAAATTCTGGAGTGGAAACCGGTCGGAAGCACGTAAGGTTTATGAGCGTAAGGTGCTGGATGCCATTATGGAAGCTACAGAGGCAGAGTGGGGCCCCTGGCAGATCGATGAAAATCAGGATGAATATCCGGGTGATGAAGAATCGAAGGTGTTTACCGAAAAGGGACACGATCTGTTTGTAACCATCGCGGGTAATCAGAAATTTACGAAAGAGGATAAAATTGTGATTCCACACCTTCTTACAAAAAATCTGCTGGGCTACCGTATTCCCATCATCCGAAAGGAAGATGCAGGGCTGTTTAGTGAAATCCGCAATGCCGCAGACCTTCAAAAACTCAGGCATGGTATTCCTCTTACATGGAGTGATGCCGATATTTTCCGGCATAACGGTTACAATGTGGTTGAAGACGGCAGTTTTGATGATATTTTTGAAAGACTGCAGGACGGATTGTTTGACTACAGTGCTTATGGGGCCAATGAAGTATTGGGTGTTTATGAGAACCGGGCATCCAAACAGGAAGGTTTGGTCATTGATGAGAATATCTTACTGTTTTATCAGTTTCCACTGGTTTTTTATGTAAAACCTGGATTATCCCAACTGGCCGAACGCATAGATGACGGATTTCAGAAAATTATCGCATCCGGAAAACTGGATTCCATTTTTGACCATCATTATGGCAATATCGTTGAGCAGCTTAACCTCGACAAGCGGGTGATGTTTGTACTTGATAACCATTTGATTCCCGACGATTTCCGGTATATAAAACCTGATCTGGAAAATCTTTAAACAATGATAGAGCTGTCTCATAAGCAGAATTTAACCTGAACGCTGAGCGTGTCGAAGCGGTTATGTTACTATTCAGCATTCGTTTCGACAGGTTTTACAGTGAGTTTATCGAACTGCTCAACGACCATAAAGCATTTTTGACACAGCCCCGTCGCATATAAATAAAAAAGCCCCGCATTTCTGGCGGGGCTTAAAAAACCGGGTAAAAGATCTTTATGCTTTTTTTACATTAACAGCCTTTTGCCCCTTCTCATCTTCTGCAATTTCGAATTCAACTTTGTCATCATTGGCAATTTTGTCAATTAACCCCGAATGGTGCACAAACACGTCTTTTTCGGATTTGTCATCAACAATAAATCCGTAACCTTTTTTCTCATTGAAGAATTTAACAGTACCGGTTTCCATAATTCTAGTAATTAATTCATAAAAATTTATAAATAACAGTCAAAAATACAATTTTTTACAACATAGGGAAACTTTTTTAAAGAAAAGCGAAAAATCAGATAAAAAAAACCGGCAGGATAATTCCACGTATGATTCTTGTGCAAGCAGAGAAAAAGGTTTACGTTAAGGAATTACCGCTGCCGGTATTACAAAGTTAACTTAAAAATATTGAATCTCTTCAATGAGTTGTATGGGGTGATTGATCAGATGCGGATTTTTATCAATGTGAATCAGCCCTGAAATGGGCAGCTTTTTCACCATAAACCTGCTCTTGTCGTCTTCATCGGTAAACTTCACCAGGAGTAATGAACCGATTTTTATAGTAAAGTTAGGCACATTTTCAGTTACCTCCATCAGATCATCACGTGTACTTATGAGCTGTTCGTTGCGGCATTTCCCACCACTAAAGCAATTTTGTATTTCATAAATGATGGCGTACATTTCTCGGGTGGATATTTCGTCGCGGGTGCGGGTCATAAGTTCTTTGTAGCCATGACGGGTTTCTTCGTGGCTGTAAGCATTCAAACCCACACTCTTGGTCATTTTCAATACCACATTGTGGCAGTTGGTATTATCACTTTCATTGCGGGTATCAAACCATGAAACGATAGGTATGTACCTGTTTAGCTTTCTGATCTTATAATCGGAATTGATGGAATTGAAAGAAATATAATCGCTGAATGCATTTTGCAGGATGTAGATCTGGTCTTTCAGGCGGAGAATTTCCTCGTGATGTTTCTTTTCCAGTTTTTCTATATGTTTTTCATAGTAGCCATAATATTGCTTCATGAAGCGGTTCTGCGGACCCGCAGCCACCAGGCGCTGACCAATTTCTGTATCAAGAAACTGGTTGAAATTCTCTATAAACTGGTCTGCAAGTTTCTCAGCCTGCTTGTTGTACTGGGTTTCATACTTCCAGGTATTCCGGGGATTCAGGATGTAGGAATCAACCCCTTTTACTTCTTTAGGTATACTGAGTCCGAAAGGTGCAACTTCTTCCACTTCTGCATGATCCAGCGATCCGTCGAGAATAGCGGTGATGATATTTCGGGTAGATTCCAGATCAATCCGGTTTCCCACACCGTAAGGTCCGCTGATCCAGCCGGTATTAACCAGGTAGGCAGTTGCACCATGCTTTTTCATTTTGTCGGCCAGTTGCTGTGCATATATGGTTGGATGGAGCATTAGAAATGCCGCACCAAAGGCTGATGAGAAAGTGGGCAAAGGTTCTTTTACACCCCTCTCGGTACCGGCAAGCTTGCTGGTAAAACCGCTCAGAAAGTAATACATGGCCTGTTCGCGTGTAAGCCTTGATACCGGCGGAAAAACACCAAAAGCATCTGCCGTAAGGAAAATGATCTTTTTGGGATGGGTTCCTTTGCTTACCGGTTTTACGATGTTGTTGATATGGTAGATAGGGTAGGATACCCTGGTGTTTTCTGTTTTGGTGGTATCGTAAAAATTGATCTCACCGTTATCAGGTTTATACACTACATTTTCAAGCAAGGCATCGCGCCTGATGGCATTATAGATATCGGGTTCTTTTTCCTTGCTCAGGTTCACGCATTTGGCGTAGCAACCGCCTTCAAGATTGAATATTCCGTCATCGTCCCAGCCATGCTCATCGTCGCCGATAAGATAACGGTCGGGATCGGCCGAAAGGGTAGTCTTACCTGTACCTGACAAACCGAAGAAGATAGCTGTATCGCCGTTTTTGCCCATATTGGCCGAGCAGTGCATGGATGCCATACCCTCCAGTGGCAGGTAATAATTCATGATGGAGAAAAATCCTTTTTTGATTTCCCCACCATACCAGGTTCCGCCTACCAGCGACATTTTTTCCTTCAGGTTGAAAGCAACATATACATCAGAGTTCAGATTTTGCCGTTCCCAGTTTTCGTTCACCGTTTTGCAGGCATTGAGCATAACAAAATCGGGCTCAAAATTTACAAGCTCTTCTTCCGTAGGCCGTATAAACATGTTTTTTACGAAATGAGCCATCCATGCTACCTCTGTAATCACACGTATTTTAAGCCTTGAATTTTCATTGGCACCGCAAAAGGCATCCATTACATAAAGCTTTTTGCCGTGAAACTGGTTGAGTGTGGTTTGGCGAAGCTCTTCCCAAACTTCTTTGGTGATGGGATGGTTATCTGATCTTTTGGCTGCGGGACCCGCCCACCAGATCTTATCCTTACTTGAACTCTCCCGTACGATGTACTTGTCTTTGGGCGACCGTCCGGTAAAAATACCGGTGTCGACAGCAACGGCACCCAGGTTGGTTTCAAAGCCTTTTTCAAACGGATCCGTTGCAGGGTCGGTTTCATGTTTGAAAAGCTCTTCGTAAGATAAATTGTAGAAAATCTCCGGCGTTTCTTTTATGCCGTAGACGCTTACATCCGGCGGGTGAACCCGGATGGCTTCGGTTTTTTGTGTCATAGGGTTGTCTTAAATTAACAGCTTTCTGTTTGCTGGGTTTAACATTGTGTTTTGATACTGCCAAAATTAAGAAAAAAGCTACAAAGGGAATATTTATTTCAATAAAAATCTGTTATCATGGCGCGTATATTTTAAAATGAAATTTGACCAAACTTTGGTATCGGCATTTTGTTTTTAAAATTAAATTCACAATACAATGACTAAAGTAAATATCATATTTCCGGATCAATTGTTTGAAAATTCACCCTTGCCCATAAAAGATCATGAAGTGTATTTGATAGAAGAATATCTGTTTTTCGGGCAATACAAATTCCATAAGCAGAAAATAGCCTTTCACCGGGCGGGTATGAAATATTACGAAAGCTTTCTGAATAAGAAAGGAAAAGATGTTGAGTATATTGATGCAACACGCGAAGAAAGTGACATCCGGAAACTCATTCCGCATCTCAAAAATCAGGGAGTAACTGAAATCCATTACATTGATCCCGTGGATGACTGGCTGGAAAGAAGAATAGAGAAAACCTGCAGAGAAAACAAAATTAAAACTGTAAAGTACGACAATCCCAAATTTCTCAATACTACCAAAGAGATAGAGGAATATTTCCGCGACAGAAAAAAATATTTTCAAACCGATTTTTATATTGATCAGCGCAAGCGTCGGGGCTTACTGCTGGAAGGCAAGGGTAAACCCGTTGGGGGCAAATGGAGCTTTGACCCTGAAAACCGAAAAAAGTATCCGGCCGGTAAAAAAGCCCCCGAAGTTCAATTACCGGATCAGAATTCATACTGGAAGGAAGCTGTTGTGTATACCGAAAAAAACTTCTCCGGAAATTATGGGAAACTATCAGAAAAACCTATCTATCCCTTATCTTTTGAAGATAGCCGGGCCTGGTTAAAGCAATTCCTTGAAAAAAGATTCCATGAATTCGGGGCCTATGAAGATGCCATCGTGGCAAAGGAGAGTTTCCTGAACCATAGTCTTTTAAGTCCGTTGATGAATGCAGGTTTGTTAACTCCTGATGAGGTATTGAATGAAG
>JAHYJP010000159.1 GCA_019429055.1 Bacteroidales bacterium | reverse complement strand
TACGGAAGGGGTTAGGGGGATTGGAAGCACTAAAAAAAATCAAAATTCAATTTATTCTGAAAGTGTAAAAAGTTCCGAATCCCCCTTAAATTCCCCCTTTGGAAATCATAAATCGTTTTTCATGGCAGAATTGCATCCAAAGGGGGACACGCCCTGAACATCCACCTGTGTTTCATCAGGGCTTCGTCCCCCTTTGATTGAGAGGCATGTATTGGAATTCACAGCCCAATATCAAAGGGGGTTAGGGGGATTGGGAGCACTGGAAAAATTATAAATTCTCTTTTTTCTGAAAACATAAAAAGTCCTAAATCCCCCTTTATTTCCCCCTTTGGTATTCAGCATTCGTTTTCCAAATGCAAAATCTCATCCAAAGGGGGACAAGCTTCGAACAACTGCCTGCGTTACATCAAAGCTTCGTCCACCTTTGTTTGCATAATGTACTATTGGAGTTTAATGAATTGATAATTATTTGAGATTTGTTTTTTGAGATTTGTTTTTTGAGAAAAATTTTCTCTTTGTTTCAATATGTGTATTTTTCCCGCCGGTCGTCTAACCAATACAAAGCGCCAAAAAGCGCAGAAGAAAAAGCAATTAATGAAGAATAACCATATAGAAGAATTGATTCCTTCCTGGTTCGAAGGCACATTAAGTCCGGAGGAAAGGGAAAAGGTAGAACAGTGGAAAACGGCGTCTGAGGAGAACCGGCAAATCTTTGCCGACTCCCTCAGGGCCTGGGAAGGAATGGAGCAACTGCGGCGCATGAAAAAATACGACCCCGAAAAAGCCATACAACAGGTAAATGCAAAAATTGAGAAGCAGAAAAAAATCCGGTTACCGGATATTTTTCAAAAAGTAGCAGCCATTCTTATTTTGCCCCTTATTTTGGCAACGCTCTGGTTTGCTTTGGAAAAACCGCAAAAAACAAGCGAACCTTTTGTGGCCTGGCACACCCTGGAAATTCCTGCCGGCATGCGTTCGGAATTTTACCTTCCCGACAGCACCAAGGTTTATCTCAATTCCAAAACCAGCCTCAGCTATCCACTGGTTTTCAACGACACCATTCGCGAGGTAAAACTCTCCGGCGAGGCCTATTTTGAAGTAGCTGAAAATAAAGAAGTGCCGTTTATTGTCAATACCGGAAGAATTAATATTGAAGTCACCGGCACAGAATTTATTGCCACCAGGTACCCGCATGAAGAACTCACCGAAATTGTGCTGGTTGAAGGAGGTATTACCCTCTTTCAGGGAGATTACCGCACCAATAAAAAAGACATCGTTCAGTTGAAGCCCGGAGAAAAAATATTTTGCCTGGACAGCGATAATGAAATGACAATTGATAAAGTAAATACAAAAAAATATAAAGCCTGGAAAGAAGGCGAACTTGTTTTCAGGGACGATCCCATGCCCGAGGTGGTTCGCCGCCTCAACCGCTGGTTTAATGTGGACATTCAGCTTGAAGGCCCGGAATTAAAGGGCTGGGCATACACGGCCACTTTTGAAGATGAATCGCTGGAGCAGGCGCTCGAACTGCTTAAAATATCAGCACCGATAGAATATACCATCAAACGAAGAGAAATGAAAACCGATAAAACCTTTAGTAAAATGGAAATTATAATAAAACAAAAATAGAATGAACTGAAAAAGGGATGCCTTAAAGCATCCCCTTGTGTACTTTTCGCCTTTCTCTTTCCTGGCCGAAAGAAAAGGCCTTAATAACCAATTTATTAATTTAAAAGCATGTAAATTTATGAAATTTTTATGTAAGAACTGGCCCAAATTGAAAAAACTGTGGGCCGCAAAAATGTTTCGAAGTATGAGGTTAACATTGTATGCTTTAATCCTCGCAGTGGCTCAGGGCTATGCTTTAAGCGGTTATGCCCAGGCAACCAAACTGAACCTGAACATGGAAAACTCCACCGTGCGTGAAGTATTGCTGGAAATCGAAAACATGTCAGAATTCCGCTTCCTTTACAACAGCAAGATGGTGGATGCGAACAGGGAAGTTAGTGTTGAATTTAAAGATCTGACCATCGACAAGGCCCTCGACAAACTGTTCAAGGGGTCAGATGCTGCCTGGCAGATTATCGACCGGCAGGTGGTTTTGTTTTCCAAAAACGAACCGGTTTATGAAACAGTTGATATGCAACAACAGCGAACTGTTACCGGAACAGTTACCGATTTTGGAGGACAACCTTTGCCTGGTGTTACTGTAATCATTAAAGGCACTACCCAGGGAACGGTAACCAATGCAGATGGAAATTATTCCCTAACCAACATTCCTGAAGACGCCACCCTGGTGTTTTCGTTCGTGGGGATGCGGACGGAAGAGGTGGTTGTTGGGAACCAAACCAGCATTAACGTTACTCTGGAAGCTGATGTGATTGGTATTGAAGAAGTGGTGGCCATTGGGTATGGTACCGTTAGAAAAAGTGATTTAACCGGTGCCGTAGCGACAGTTCAGGGCGATGCCGTTGCTGAACGCAGAACAACCCAGGTTTCGCAGGCTTTGCAGGGAGCAATGGCAGGCGTAATGGTTACGAGAAATAATAATGCCCCAGGAGCATCTGCAACAATCAGAATTCGAGGGGTAACAACCATTGGTAACAGTAACCCATTAATAATTATGGATGGAGTTCCTGTCAATAATATAAATGACATCAATCCAAATGATATTCAGGATATTTCTGTTTTAAAGGACGCTGCATCTGCCTCAATTTACGGATCGAGAGCTGCTGCAGGTGTGATTCTGGTGACCACAAAACGGGCAAAAGCCGGTGAGTTAAATTTGAATTATAATGCAGAATATGGCATTGAAACTCCGACTCAAATTCCCGAATATGTTGATGTAACCCGTTACATGCAGGTTGTTAATGAGTTACGCTGGAATGATAATGGAAACAATGAGAATGAATACCCACTTTACCCCAAAGATTTGGTGGATAACTATATGAGTTTAAATGCTGAGAATCCTAATCTTTATCCAAATACTGATTGGGTTGATTTAATATTAAAAAAGAATGCACCCAGGCAGAGTCATACTTTAAGTGTTTCTGCAGGAACAAATTCCATCAGGTCAAAACTGACATTGGCTTACGATAAAACAGATGCACTTTATATAGGTCGGTCATACGAAAGGATAACATCAAGATTTAACAATGATGTAACAATAAATAAATTTTTATCTGCAACCTTAGATATGTATTTCAAACGTTCAATAAGTGAGCAACCCAGCATCGACCCAATGTATCATATACTGATTGCTGCTCCTGTTTATGCGGCTGAATGGTCAGACGGACGTGTTGCAGGAGGAAAGGATGGTCATAATACTTATGGACAAATTAAATATGGCGGATACAGGAACAATTGGTATAATCAGGTAGGAGGGAAAATATCTCTGGATTTAACTCCATTTGATGGATTTAAACTATCTGCCATTGTTTCTCCAAATCTGGGTTTCGACAAAGCAAAGAACTTCCAAAAGAGAGTACCTTATACTGCATGGGATGATCCCACACTTGTAAGAGGGACTTTACAATGGGCTGCAGCAACCAACCTGTATGAAAACCGGAACGATAATTACCAGGTAACTTCGCAGGTGCTGGCCAATTACTCCAAAACATTTGATAGCCACAGCATTAATGTATTGGGAGGTTATGAAAATTATTATGCATTTTATGAAAACCTTGGGGCCTCAAGGGAACAATATGAACTGACTTCATTCCCCTACCTGAATTTAGGTCCCCTTACCTACAGGGGTAATAGTGGAAATGCATGGGAAAATGCTTACCGTTCATGGTTTGGAAGGATCATGTATAACTATCAAAACCGTTATTTTATTCAGGGTAATTTAAGGTATGATGCTTCATCCCGCTTTCATCAGGATTACAGATGGGGTTCTTTCCCGTCTTTCTCTGCCGGCTGGGTTATAACTGAAGAATCATTTATGCAGGATATTCCCGTCTTATCCTATTTTAAACTGCGTGCTTCATGGGGAACATTGGGTAACGAGAGAATTGGTAATTATCCTTATCAGGCAACTATCGGTTTTTCCAATGCACTCTTTTTCCAGGGTTCAGATATTATTGCAACACAAACAGCAGCCCAGTGGCAATATGCGATTCGGGATATTTCCTGGGAAAAAACTGAATCGGTTGATATTGGATTTGACGCTGGTTTGTTCGACAATAAATTAAGGCTGACCGGGGATTATTTCCAGAAAACAACCAAGGATATGTTGCTTGCACTTGAAATTCCTGATTATATTGGTTTTGACAATCCGGATCAAAATACAGGAAAAATGGAAACCAAAGGCTGGGAACTTGAAGCGTTGTACAGCAACAGGGTAAATCAATTTAATTATTCCATCGCATTTAATATTTCCGATTTTAAATCCATTATGGGTGACTTAGGCGGAACTGAATTTCTTGGTGCCCAAATAAAAAGGGAAGGTAGTGAATTCAACGAATGGTACGGTTACCTTTCAGATGGATTGTTCCAGACTACCGAGGAAGTGGCCAATTCTGCTAAAACAAGCGCTTCAGTAAAACCCGGTGATGTAAAATATGTGGACATTAGCGGGCCTGATGGTGAACCAGATGGCAGAATTACTCCTGAATACGACAGGGTTCTTTTGGGTGGTTCAATGCCCCGTTACATCTACGGTGGAAATATCCGGATGGATTATAAAGGTTTTGATTTTTCTATGGTAATTCAGGGCGTTGGAAAACAGAAAAATCGCTTGTCAGGGTTAATGGTGGAACCCATTCCTGAAAACTGGGGCCATATCCCAAAAATCCTTGACGGAGAGTATTGGAGTGTTTATAATACTGAAGAAGAAAACCTTAATGTTAAATATCCGCGAATGTCAAGAATTAGCCTCGGAAATAATTATGCCATGTCTGATTACTGGTTAATTAATGGAGCCTACCTGAGATTAAAAAACATCTCATTCGGTTATACTATTCCGCGGAATATCGTTGAAAATATAAGTATGAGTAATTTAAGGTTATATGTAACTCTTTCTGATATCTACAACTTTAATCATTATCCAAAAGGTTGGGATCCTGAAGTTTCAGCCAGCGGATATCCCATTACCTCTTCATTTATTTTCGGAGTATCTGTTAAATTCTAAAATTGTAACATCATGAAATTTAAATCGATAATAATTTTATCTTCACTTCTGCTGGTTCTTTCCTGCACAGATTTGGATCTGAGTCCGCTTTCTGAGGGGTCCAGTGAAAACTGGTATTCAAATGAAACTGAAATTGAAATGGCCGTAAATGACCTCTTTCGGCATGCTTTCTGGCCCATTTATAATGATGAATGGACAGATGATTATACCCGACGAGAATTAACCACACCCATTACAAATGCAACAATCAACGGAGAATGGGGAACTGTTTCAAGCATTTGGCAAAACAGTTACAAGGCCATATCAAGAGCCAACACTGTTATAAAGAATCTGGAGGAGGTGGAAGGAATTCCACAGGCAATACTTGATAAGTTTGTTGGAAACGCTCACTTTAACCGTGCTGCTCAATACGCCAAACTGGTATTTTTATACGGAGACGTTATTTATTACACAAACGTTATTGATATAGAGGAAGCTTTTACCATGTCACGCACAAATAAAGCTCAGGTTTTGCAATCCATTTATGAAGATTATGATTTAGCTGCTTCCAAACTGCCGGTATCTTATGGAAATTCAGAAAATAAACTGGCTACCAAAGGAGCTGCACTGGCAATGAAAGCACGAATTGCCCTCCAAATGGGTGATTGGGCTATTGCACGCGATGCTGCAAAAGCATGCATAGACCTTGGAACTTATGAACTTTATCCGGATTTTGAAGAATTATTTCTCACACGAACAAAAAACCCCAAGGAACTCATTTTTGGACTTCCCCGCTCCAGGGAATTTAATGTAGTACGGGGCGTTCGTGATTTTTTACCCAGAAATGCTGGTGGATGGGGAGGAGCACAGGCACCCTCATGGGAATTGCTTTCAGCCTTTTTATGTACCGATGGTCTTCCTATCGATGAATCACCACTATACAATCCACAAAAACCCTTCGAAAACAGGGATCCACGTTGTACTGCTACAATTGTGGAATTCCAGACTCCTCATCTTGGTTATATATACCAGCCTCATCCTGATTCGACACAGGTATTGAATCTTAATACCGGAAATTATCAAAAAAACAATGACACGCGTTCCAATGCACAATTTGCCTCGTTTAACGGATTACTATGGAAAAAAGGGATTGATGAGGAATGGCGTATCAATTATCAGGCAGAAAACGATATTATGATCATGCGTTATGCTGATGTGCTCTTAATGTATGCCGAAGCTAAAATAGAATTGGGAGAAATCGATCAGTCTGTTCGGGATGCCATTAACCGGGTCCGTGCCCGCGCATACAAAGTAAATTTTGACAGTCCTGGTGCTTACCCTGCTGTAACTGCCACCTCTCATTCAGAACTCAGATCCATTGTAAGAATGGAAAGAAGAATGGAATTTGCTTTTGAAGGAAGGCGGTACGAGGATATCATTCGCTGGAGAATTGCTGAAGAAGTATTGAATAATGATATATATGGAATGCTGGATGTTGCAGACTTAAGAACAAAAGTAATAGAACCAGGTCTTTGGTTTTTCCCAACAACACCAGATATCGATGAAAACGGAACACCAAACCTGCTGCCAATGTATGAGGCCGGACTTGTCAGAAGACTTGCGGTTCGCACCTTTGACGCTTCCAAACAATATATTTGGCCAATACCAACCAAAGAGATATTGATTAATGAAAACCTGAGCCAGAATCCGGGCTATTAATGGTTTAGTTTAGCAAAATAAGAGGCCTGCCCTTTGAGGCAGGCCTTTTTAAACCTGCCAAAAAATTGGGTTTGGCAATGAATGAAAACTTAAAATCTTTAAAAATGAAATCAAAGCCTGTTCTGATTGTCATTCTGCTATTTGCTTTTTCCAATTTGACGGGACAGGAAATAAATAATCCGCTCAATATTAGTGGAGTAATTCCTTCCCTGACAATGACGGCGAACCATTATCCACGCACAGAAGCAGGGATAGGTGCATTAATGCCCTGGGCCAACCGGCTATGGGCTGTTACCTATGTAGCACATCTTTCTCCTACCGGCAGCGGTACCGGATTATATGAAATCGACAATAACCTCCAGTTAAAAAAACATCCGGCCAGTGTAGTCGGAACTTATGCAAACCGGTTGATCCATACCCAAAGTATGCAACTTGCTATTGGCCCCTATCTGATTGATACCTTAGGAAATGTACGGTTGATTGAAGAATTTAAAAAACACCGTCTGGCAGCAACAATGACTCATCTGACCGATCCTCAAAATAAATTATACTACCTCGCGATGGAGGGTGAATTCTTTGAAGTAGATGTGCATACACTGGAAGTTAAACAACTTTTTCAGCTAATGGATGAGTTGAAGGAACCCAAAGGTTCAAAACCCCATTTTAAAAGCGGTTTTACAGCTCATGCCCGGGTTGTGGTCTGCAATAACAGCTATAACACCCAGGATTTTAACGGAGAATGGAATGCCGGAAGATTAGCAGAATGGGACGGAAAAGGAGACTGGAAAATACTGGAAGAAACTGCATTTACCGAAGTTTGGGCCGCTGGCTCGTTTGGTCAACCTATTATTGCCACCGGGTGGGATAAAATTTCAGTTATCATGCGAGTTTTTGTAAACGGAGAATGGAAACGCTACCGGTTGCCTAAAGGAAGCCGAACGTTTGACCAGACAAGTTGTACTGAGTGGATGCGCATTCGTGAAGTGGAAACCGAACGTGCATTAATGGATTGCCATGGTTTATTCTATGAAATTGGAATGCATACCTACGGAAATGAACTTTGGGCTATTCGACCGGTTTCCAGTCACTTGAGAGTTATTCCCGACTTTTGTTCCTGGCGGGGGATGCTCGTTTTGGGAGGAAATCAGGCCACTCCGATGAAATTCGGGCCCCAGGACAGAAATCCACTGGCCGGACAACCCCAGGCAGGCTTGTGGTTTGGAAAAACAGATGACCTATGGAAATTTGGTAAACCCACAGGTTTTGGAGGAGTTTGGTACCAAACGGAGGTTAAAAAAAATGAAGTTTCCGATCCTTACCTGATGACCGGTTTTAATAAAAAGTCAATCCACCTTTATCATGATTCTAATGAGACCGTTGAATTTACAATTCAAACTGACTTTATGGGCAATGGTGATTTTCAAGATTTTCATAAAATTTCTGTAACCCCCGAAGAATATGTTCATTATGAATTTCCTGATGCTTACAGTGCGCATTGGATGCGTTTGTCAGTAAATCAAAATTGTTCAGCAACGGCAATCGTAATTTATATTTAAAATACAAATGGACAGAAGAAAATTTATTCGGTATTCAACAGCCGGTGTTGCCCTTGCCGCAACTGCCAATCAAGCAATATCTGCTGAACATGTAACAATGAATCAGAGATTCGTCAATAAAGAACTTAATATTACTTCTGAAATTGATGTGTTGGTTGTTGGAGGAGGCACAGCAGGCACTATTGCAGCGATTCAGGCCGGAAGGGCAGGTGCAAAAACACTTCTGGTGGAACGCGGCAGCCAACTTGGGGGAACTACCACGACCGGTGGTGTCTCTTTTCCCGGAATATTTCATGCCTGGGGAAAACAGATTATTTCCGGCATTGGGTGGGAATTGGTTATGGATACGGTTTTACTTGATGGAGGCACTTTACCTGATTTTTCTTTGGAAATAAATAATACTACGGTACGTCACTGGCGGCATCAGGTACATGTAAATCAGTTTATTTATGCTTTGCTGGCTGAAGAAAAATGTGAAGAAGCAGGTGTTGAAATTGCCTATTATGAATTTCCTGAGTCAATTGCAAAAACTGCTGAAGGCTGGCAGGTTGATTGTCTGGGATTTGGTACAAAACGCAGCGTGTTATGCAGGCAGATTATTGATTGCACCGGCGGAGCGGAGGTGACTGGAATGTTAAACTTGCCAAGGCT
>JAHYJP010000369.1 GCA_019429055.1 Bacteroidales bacterium | reverse complement strand
TATCGATGGTAGATTTATTGCAGAAGCACTGTTAGGGCAAACAATCGTTTCAATGATTAAAAATGATACAAATCAAACAATGGACAAATCATTCCTGCACACAATAAAAATAGAAGGAACTGATAAAGCCTGTGCAACAGCAAAGACAATTTGGAGGAAAATATAAACACGAACGCACAACATCGTATATAAAACATTTGGCAGTCAGTGGGTTATCGAGCGTTTCATCTCGTTTCAAAAGTACTTGTAACTTGACAGGAAAGTGCTTCGAAATCGGCAACTAACCATACCGCCAACCGTTGCCCACAATTGCAACCCGAAATTCCAGCAACTAAGGAAAAGATATAGCCTGTTTTTGATTATATTTGAAGTATGAAAAATGCTGACAGCAAATTATTGAAACAAATAAAGAAAATCGTCACGGAACAAGAGCCCAGAGCGAAGATTTATTTGTATGGTTCCAGGTCGCGTGGGACAGCCAAGAGCAATTCCGACTGGGACCTTCTTATATTGCTGAATAAGGACAAGATATCTCCCGAAGACGAGCAGAAAATTACCTACCCCTTATACGACCTTGAATTTGACACGGGTGAAGTGATAAGTCCGATGATTTACAGCGAAAAAGAATGGAATACCAAGTACAAAATCACACCATTTTACCAGAATGTAATGCGGGAAGGGAGACTTCTATGACAGACTTTAAGCCCGAAGACTATATAAAATACCGCATTGAGCGTGCACGGGAGACTATCGAAGAAGTCCAAACCCATATCGAGAACAAATTCTGGAATACAGCCATAAACAGATTGTATTACGCATGCTTTTATGCCGTAGGAGCATTGCTTGCCAAACATAAGATTGAAGTAAATAGTCATCCGGGAGTGAGACAGAAATTCGGAGAGCATTTCGTTAAGACCGGAAAATTTGAAAAAAGATTGGCAAAACACTTTACGGAACTGTTTGATAAAAGACACAAGGGAGATTACAATGACTTTTTTGACTACGACGAAGAAACCGTTCTGAGACTATATCCTCTATCGAAAGAATTAATAGAACAGATAGAAAAACTCCTGACAGAATAACAACTGTGGGCAACACGCTATACCTGATCCCGCAAGGCGGGACGGGTGCAGTGCAGGTTTCGGTTTTCTGCTTCGCGTTATCTTCTGTATCGGGGGATAGTTTAGCAGCCCGTAATCCGCAACTGTGGCTATACCAGGAACGTTATGTGGCATTTTAAAAAAGACAAAAACACAGACATATGATTAACTTCGAAAACCGTTTAAAAATCTAATATGCCCAAATGTGACTTACCCACTTTTTGGGATAGTGTCGTTTATCCCATTTTTCGGAAACCCAGCGAAGAATTCCCGAACCTTCG
>JAHYJP010000158.1 GCA_019429055.1 Bacteroidales bacterium | reverse complement strand
TTTCCCCTCTTCCCCTCTTCCCCTCTTCCCCTCTTCCCCGTCGATGCTGATAATCAGCTCCACCGGCCCGGGATAATCGGCCTTAAGAAGTGAACTAAGCAGCCTCTCCAGGGCTTTGGGCCGGTTATAACCGATAACAACAATGGGGATATTAGCTATCATCTGTCAAAAATACAGGTTTTAGTCCAAAATAATATGATTAACTTAGCGCAGTTTTTTATTCAAGGTTGTATCAAATTATGCCACAAGTCGCACTAATCACAGGTATTACCGGGCAGGACGGCGCCTATCTGGCCGAGTTCCTGCTGAAAAAAGGCTATCTCGTACATGGGATCAAGCGAAGAAGTTCGTTGATCAACACCGAACGGGTCGATCACCTGTATGAAGATCCTCACGTTGAAAACCAAAAGTTTACACTGCATTACGGAGACCTTACCGATTCCACCAACCTGATCCGGATCATCCAGGAGGTTCAACCCGATGAGATTTATAACCTGGGTGCCCAGAGCCACGTGAAGGTGAGTTTTGAAACACCTGAATATACAGCCAATTCGGATGCCCTCGGAGCGCTCCGTATCCTGGAAGCGATCCATTTGCTCGGGCTAAGGGATAAAACCCGATTTTATCAGGCCAGCACCAGTGAATTATATGGCCTGGCACAGGAAGTCCCGCAGACGGAGAATACTCCGTTCTATCCGCGGTCACCATACGGAGTGGCCAAATTGTACGCTTACTGGATCACCGTCAACTACCGGGAAGCTTACAACATTTTTGCCTGTAACGGCATCTTGTTCAATCATGAATCGCCGATCCGCGGCGAAACTTTCGTTACCCGAAAGATTACCCGTGGCGTTGCGCGCATTGCGCTGGGTCTGCAGGAAAAGCTTTACCTGGGAAACCTGGACGCGAAGCGCGACTGGGGCCATGCCAAGGATTATGTGAAAGCCATGTACCTGATGCTACAGCAGGACCAGCCTGACGATTATGTGATCGCCACCGGGGTGACCACCGAGGTCAGGGACTTCGTCAGGAAGGCATTTGCGCACCTTGGCATAGGGATCGAATTTAGAGGAAAAGGCGTGGAGGAAAAAGGACACATCGCAAACCTGAAACCTGGAACTGACACAGCCCCCACCCCGTCCCTCCCCCAAATTGGGGGAGGGAGCAAGGGAGGGGGTGAAGCTCGAAGCCTGCAGACAGGCCGGTGCATCCTGGAAGTGGACCCGCGCTACTTCCGTCCGACGGAGGTGGAAATCCTCCAGGGCGACCCTTCCAAAGCCATGAAGGAACTAGGCTGGAAGCCGGAACTGACGCTTGACGACCTGGTAAACGATATGGTGGAATCGGACCTGAAGCTGATGCAGCGTGAGCAACATCTGAAAAACGGCGGCTTCACAATCCTTAATTATTATGAATAAAGATTCAAAGATTTATATCGCCGGCCACAAGGGCATGGTAGGTTCCGCTTTGTTACGCAAACTGGAGGAAAAAGGCTACCGGAATTTTATCCTTCGACGTTTCGATGAGCTGGATCTGACCCGGCAGGACTTGGTGGAGGTATTTTTCGAGCGTGAAAAGCCCGGGATTGTCTTCGATGCGGCCGCCAAAGTCGGTGGCATCGTGGCCAATAACACCTACCGCGCCGAGTTTCTATATCAGAACCTGATGATCCAGAACAACCTCATCCATGCGGCCTGGAAATTCAATGTGAAGAAACTGCTGTTCCTGGGAAGCTCGTGCATTTACCCCAGGATGGCCCCGCAGCCGCTGAAAGAGGAGTATTTGCTGACCGGTCCCCTGGAGTTCACCAACGAGCCCTATGCCATCGCCAAGATTGCGGGGATCAAGATGTGCGAGAGTTACTACCGGCAATATGGAAGTAATTTCATCTCGGTGATGCCTACCAACCTGTACGGCCCGAATGACAATTTCGATCTGCAGACTTCGCATGTATTGCCCGCACTGATCCGCCGCATTCATTTGGCGAAGTGTCTGATGGAAGATGATTGGGACTCCATCTCAAAAGATTTTTCCAGGAACCCGGTGGGAGACGTGACTGGGAGCTCGCCGAGGGACGCCATCTCAAAAACCCTTACGGAACAGGGCATTACAGGAGGTTCCCGGAGGGACTCCATCTCGGTAACCCTCTGGGGCACCGGCACCCCCCTGCGCGAATTCATGCACGTGAACGACATGGCCGGCGCCTGCATCCACCTGATGGAAACCCTGGAAGCCAAAACACTCTACGAAGACCTGGGCCAGACGCATGTGAACATCGGCACCGGCGCGGAGATCAGCATCGCTGAACTGGCTGAAATGATTGCAAAGATCGTTGGCTTCAAAGGAGAAATTAAATACGACCGCTCAAAGCCGGATGGCACGCCGAGAAAGCTGATGGATGTGGGATTGCTCCGCAAAACAGGCTTTTCCCACACTATCAGTTTGGAGAAAGGCATCCGGGAAGTTTATCAATGGTATATCCATACTTGACCCTTTCGGGAATATAGATACATTTGCATCGCATGATAAGTAAAAACTAGAAGGAATCACCCTGTGTTAATAGAACGAGTATATTTAGAAGCCAAGGACTTCTTTCACGAGATCCGGACCAAAAGAACTCTGATTTTTGAACTAACCAAGCGGGATTTTAAGGTAAAATATTCTGCTAATTTATTTGGATTGACCTGGGCTATCATTGAACCCCTGGCAATGATGGCTATTCTTTGGATCGTTTTTACCTATCTCAGGGCCGGTACCACTACGAAAATACCTTTTACTTTGTTTCTGCTGACCGGGATCATGGCATATGATTTCTTTAATAAAACATTGAATGCAACAGTAAGAAGCATCAAGGCTTATAGCTTCTTGATCCAGAAGGTCAATTTTAGAATGGCAATCATTCCCATCGTTAAGATCCTTTCTGAAATTTTCATTCATTTAATAGTACTCGTGATAGTGCTGATCATTATCATACTGAGCAACCAGCCTGTAAGTCTATATTGGCTGCAAGTGTTTTATTACATGTTTGCTTCCATCGTATTGCTGATAGGAATATCATGGGCTACCTCATCAATTGCATTGTTTTTCCCCGATATAACCTATATCATCACTATTATGATGAGATTGGCATTCTTTTTCACGCCAATCTTTTGGAGCGCCGAGAACATGACAAGCAAATATGCAATTTACCTTCGGCTTAATCCTCTTTATTACATAGTTACTGGTTACCGGGACAGCTTGTTAAATCATGTCGGTTTTTGGGAAAAACCGGGAGAAACACTGGTATATTGGACGCTAACCATAGTTTTTCTTATTTTAGGAATTGTTGTCTTCAAGAGACTTAGGCCACATTTTGCAGATGTTATGTAACAGATAGCCAGATGAATAAAGATATTGTCATCGAAATTAAAGATTTATCCAAAATTTACCGGTTGTATAAGAAAAAAAGTCACCGGGCCAGGGAATCATTATTTCCCTTTCTTGGAAAATTGCATACTCCATTCTATGCGCTGAAAAATATAGACTTAACGATAAAGAAATCCGAAATTGTCGGCATTTTAGGAAGGAATGGTTCCGGTAAATCCACATTGCTCAAATCCATTGCAGGAATTCTTACCCCTTCTTCGGGTCACGTAACAGTGAAGGGAAATATTGTCCCTTTATTGGAATTGGGATCGGGATTCCATCCTGAATTTACGGGATTGGAGAATATATACTTTTACAGTTCATTACTTGGATTTGACAGGAAACAGATCGATAAAAAGATTGATGATATCATTGAATTTGCCGAGTTAGGTCAATTTATCGGCCAGGAATTCCGTACCTATTCCAGCGGGATGAAGGCCAGGCTGGCGTTCAGTGTTTCCGTGAACATCGATCCTGATATTTTAATTCTGGATGAGGTCCTGGCCGTTGGGGATGCTGTTTTCAAGAAGAAAAGCTATGAGAAAGTGAAAGGATTTTTTGAGATGGGAAAAACAATCCTGTATGTTTCACACGCAGTGGATACGGTAAAATCCCTTTGCAGAAGGGCAATCATCCTGGATCAGGGTGAAATGATACTGGATGGGGAAACCAACTTCGTCATTGAACAATATGAAAGGCTGATCAAAGCATCACAAGCTGAGTATTTAACTGTCAGAGAAAGTATTTTATCGCTTCAGCCTTAAGCATGTTTAAGACATTTCTGAATAAATATTATAAAACGTGGTCAATTCCGTGGATCCTTCAAAGGTTCATCCTTGTCATCAAACAGGGACGGCTCTCCGGTATATCATGGAGAAATCTGCTGATAGATTATAGATTTACCAGGAAAGTATCGCAAAAACTGGATAAAGAATCAGGCTATATAAAAAACATCGCCGGAAGACCTTTCGATTTATCTTCGCTTTTCAACCTGACCGGGAAATTTGAATTTCCAACCATCATCACCTCTGAAGGCATTGCACCTGAAAAACTTTCAGCCGTAAACAGCTATTTCGACAAGGTCTATGTCATCAACCTTGAAAAAAGGGCTGACCGGCGCCTGGAAATGATACAGAAACTTACGAAACTCGGCATTAAAGCTGAATTTTTCGCTGCGCAGGATGGCTCTGATGAAGAAAACCTGAATGAGTACAAGGCATATCAAAGCAAACCAATTGATCCGGAAACAGCGCATGAGCTTGAGATTCAGTTAAAACGTAAAGTGATTTACAGCTCCGGTGCATGGAGCACTTTAAAAACATATAGAAATCTGATTCAGAACGCAATCGACAGAAATTTTGAAAGAATACTGTGTTTTGAGGATGATGTGATTTTTGCTGATAATTTCGAAAACCTTTTTTTGCAGGCAACACTCCTCATTCCTCAAAGTTGGAAATTGTTATATCTAGGGGCCAGCCAG
The DNA here is from genome assembly GCA_019429055.1 of Bacteroidales bacterium. Classification (GTDB taxonomy): domain Bacteria; phylum Bacteroidota; class Bacteroidia; order Bacteroidales; family UBA7960; genus SKVR01. The sequence goes on along the minus strand of JAHYJP010000158.1, from coordinate 4,163 downwards.
CATGCATGGCAGGAAGGCATTGATCTGTTTTACCCCTCCCCGGAACCGGATGACAGGCAATCCGGGAGCTTCTACTATCCGCTGAATACGGATGGCGCCTTTGCCATTGGGATCCACCGCTCAGTTTTCAGTTTTCTGCTATCCGAGATCGATAAAATGAATTGTTCTTTCGACTCCGGACCTCTTCGGCGTGCTTCCAAGTTTTTTAGGGGTGAATGTTATGTTTTGCATCCTAACCTCATCATTGCCGATGTCAGGGATAGTGATATAAGTCTGCCCAAGAAACAAAGCAATTTCGCAAAGACGGTCAGGTGGAACCTTGAAAACTATTGCTTTCCATTTGAAAAAGACCTGGTAAGTGTCATTATCCCTGCTTATAATGCTTCATCAACTATTGAAAAAAGTATTGCTTCCCTTCTTCTGCAAACATATAAAGAACTTGAAATCATAGTAGTGGATGATTGCAGTAGCGATAATACCTGCGACATCATTGAAAAGTCGGCTTTACGTGACAAGAGGATCAAACTGATCAGGCATGAAAACAACTCCGGTTGTTATATCGCCAGGAACACCGGCGTGAGAGCTTCAAAAGGGAAGTATATCGCCTTCCAGGATGCTGATGACTTTTCTTTTCCAAACAGGATAGAATCTCAAATCATACCTCTATGCCTTGACAAAGCTGAATTCACTATGTCCCGTATTGTAAGATCGCAACGGAAACCGGAAGAATTCAATATTGAAAGTCCCGGGCAAATGATCAACCTTATCCTGCAAAGCCCCGGGGAAAATCAGTCTTCTGCAACCAATGGCGATGTTTTCCAGAATATTGGTCATATAAGTGCTGTTTTCAAGAGAAGCCTTTTTCAGGAACTTGGTTTATTCTGGGAGAACAGCTTTGGCTCCGACGCTGAATATATCGAACGGATATTATTTCAAAAAGCCGGCATAAAACTACCACCGACAGTCTTTGTTCAGAGATACCTGGCTGAGGTTGGGCATATCGACGGGCTCTTCAAATTAGTCGATAAAGTTCTGATGATCTGTCTGATCGAAGGAAATAGCAACCTTTCAGTTAAATTCAATCAGGATAAAAGAATAGCATTCCAGAACCGGTACAGGGAGAATTTCGAAAAGGCAAAAACTTATCAATACCCGGGATTGTAGGAGATTGTCAATGTTTTTTATACCTGAGTGCACAAAATCCCTTCTCTGCTTTTGCAAGCGAAATGATCTCAAGGTCAAATTCGCTGATCCATTTGTCTACCATTTCCTTTTCATCTTCCCTAAGATAATCATCAACCAGCACGATACAACCATCATTCATAAATTCTGATAAAATTGGAATAGCCGGATACCGGGATTTTTTCCCGATGATGCCCGGAGGTCCATCAATAATGATAAGGTCTATCGGTTTTTTAATTAAATCTTCATCCAGGTCGTACCATTGATACTCCTGATTATTGACCATGTAGTTCTTTAAGGGGGCATAGGTGACTTCAATAAATTTATCCAGTCCATGAAATTTAATGTTGTCCTTCGTTAAGGAATAATATTGTTCTTCATGGTCAAGGGATATCACTTTTCCTTTACCAATGATCTTCATGCAGTATCCCGATATCAAACTGCTGATGCCACTTCCCAGGTCATACACAATCTCCGGCTGCCATTTCAACAATTGTAATATCAAATTTCTTCCAAAATCCGGTGATATTGCCCAGCCACGATATGGCGGCATAGGGTATCTGACTTCTTCCAGGACTTTATTAATAGAAATTAAAGAGTCGAGCTGAAAATAAAGGTTATCAGTTGAATTTCTGATCTCACTGATTATCTCCTTTTTTGAAGCCATTTTTACCCTCTTGATTTCAGCTTCCAACGACCGGATAGTTTGAAGGTAAATGATTACGAAGATCAGGATCAGCAAAGGGACTGCAAAGCTGTGGATATTAAGTTTTGTAAGGCTTTCAACAACTAATATGGCCAGGTACATTATTGTTAAACCTGCAATCAGTATCACATCGAACCTGCGGAGATTAATTTTCACTCTATTTTGAGATTTTCTATTGAATGATCAAAATTAGAGAATATCTGACTCATAATAAATATTATCTTGCATTACCCCCATTCATTAATTTAATAAAAAGTATTTTAGTGCTCAGAATTTACTGATTAATCCAATCCTTTTGAAAAAAAATAATGAGCTACAGCATACAAGGATTTTTATCGTTCTTCAAACAAAAATTGAATGTTTTAATATTTCTGGCAAAATCGACATTCAGGATAAAAAAAAATAAAACCACCATAGCTAAAAGAATAATTGACTTCAAAGAAATTTATGAACCCTGGAAAGCTTCAACTGGTAAAGTGCGTAAACCAAAAGGAGTTACTTCAGTGGAAAATAAACTGGTTCATGTGGATATCACAAGACCCCGATCTACTACCAGACATTTTATTAATGATTATTTTGATAAGATCTTTATCATAAACCTTAACAGGCGACCTGACCGGAAAGCTATTCTGATGCAAAAGCTTGACCGGCTGGGTATCGATGTCACTTTCATAGATGCTGTGGAAGGCTTTACAAAAGATAATATCGCTGAGTTCATGAGGTTCTTTAAAAGACCGGCAGATCACCCGAATGCTCATAAATTAGAGAAAGAATTAAACCGAAAGGCAATCGTAAGCCCTGGGGCATGGGGTTACCTGAAAACTTATAAAAAGATATTTACCCTGGCTAAATCGAAGAAATATGCCAGGATTCTCGTTTTTGATGATGATGTAATATTTATTGAAAATTTTCATTCCTACTTTCAAAAATTCATCGATTCAATCGATCATGACTGGAAGATCATTTGCCTTGGGGCAAGCCAGCATTTATGGCAAGATGGTTTATCTTATTTTTACGATAAGGGAACAAGCTACGATCCAAAGCAGACATTTTATCATCCTGTCAGGACGGATGGATCATTTGCCGTTGGTTATGATATCTCGACCTATGATTTGCTGATCCGGGAAATTGAAAAAATGAATTGCTCATTTGATTCAGGCCCGTTAAGACAAATATATCATCTCTTCCCGAAAAAGTGCTTTGTAAGTCAGCCTAATATTGTAATTGCCGATGTAACGCAGAGCGATATATGGGAAAGCAGGAACCAGAATATTCTTGCAAAGCGTTTGAAATGGGATCTTAAATTGTATGATATTTCCTTTGATCCGGCAATGATAAGTGTAATTATGCCGGCTTATAATGCATCTAAAACGATCAGCCTGAGTATCCGTTCAATTCTGAATCAATCTTATAAAAACCTTGAACTAATCGTGGTAGACGACTGCAGCACCGACGACACTCCTATAATCGTTGAGGCACTTATCAAAACAGACAGCAGGCTAAAACTGATAAAAAATACAATTAACCGCGGATGTTATTCTGTTAGAAACGATGGTATCAGGGCGGCAAAAGGAAAATATATTGCCATCGCTGATGCTGATGATATTTCGCTGAAGCATCGCCTGGCACGGCAAGTAATCCCCTTATTGTCGGGTGAAGCAGAATTTTCTGTCGGCAAAATCCTTAGAAGTCGTTGCACCATTGAGGAGTTAGATCAATTGGAAGAAAATGAAATCATTAAATTAGCTTATTCCAGGAGAATTTTAAATAAAAGAGGCGCGTATGATTACGCTGACAGGGAAGTGCTCGGTTTCAACACTTCTATGTTTACCAGGAAATTTTTTGAAGATCATGGTTTGTTCTGGGAAGAGAGGCATTCAGCAGATGCTGAAATATTTGAAAGATATCTGTTCGAAAAACATGGCATTTTGTTTCAAGCTGAGGGTATCAATATTCACACGTTCCTTTTTTATTGCAAACCTTTCCCGGGTTCTTATTCCAGGATTGAAGATTTGTTACTGATCAGTCCATCATTTAATCAAACGAACCTGACTAAAAAATATCCTTTAAAATCAGAGGAAAGGAAAATTTTTGAAAAAAGATGGAGGGATCGATTGATAAATAAGATGGAATACATTTACCCGAAATATTAATGAGTTCAGTTTAAAAACTACTAAAATTTAAAGGCTTTATAATTGGCTTATTTGAAAAATATTTCATGTAATAAAGGAAATCCCAGAAATTACTTACCAGAACCCCGGTATTTGAAAATATT
>JAHYJP010000157.1 GCA_019429055.1 Bacteroidales bacterium | reverse complement strand
GCAACAAAACTTATATTGCTGAATATCAGCTATTTCTGTTTTTACGCATTTGGCAATTGTTGATAAAATCAGGGTTATCAACAGATTTTTATGGGTTTTTTGATGCTACCCCTGCAATGTGGGTTAAATAAATAATCCAATCATATCTATTTATTACTGATATATTTTTTGGTTATTATTATGGAATTTTGATTGTAGGAGAATAAACTTCCATAACCACATCCCTGTCTCTAAGTACTAAAGTATCGTTAGCAGAATAAACATTGACGTCATCATCAACTGTATAAGAAAGATAAATTGCATCTCTTTGTTTATTGCCCCATTCTTCAGTTTTACTCATGTATTTACCAGTACCTTGTATTGTATATGGAGTGCCTTTTGCTTGTTCTATAGTACACGCTACTCCCTCTGTTGAATCGTAATTTTCTGATGCAAAATTGAGTAACATTTCAAAATTTCCGGAAAATGTAGAAGCCTTAAATGTAGCAATCATAGACACTTGGGTCCTGCCTGTAGTATTTAACTTCAATACTTCATTTTGTTCAATGTACTGAGTACTATATGTATTGCTTTCAAGAACCGTGTTATTTTGGCTAACCGAAGATGCTCCAAAGTATAAAAATTTTCCGTGAAAGGGATTGATATACTTTACTCCAAACATCGTAAAATGTTTGGGAAGAATTTCCCAATCCGAAGCTACTCTCGGATCTGCCGACAATGAAGCTGATTTCCCCTGAACCAAGGTGTCTAAATTGATAACTCCGGTCAGACGTAAAGGCAACACATAAGTATTTCTAATTGCACGTGGATCATTAAAAAAATCATCAGTAAGCTGAACTTCCACTCCACCAGTTATACTTCCTGGTTCAATTATAATCTCTTCTTCATTCGACAATTGATAATATGACTTTGGTAACGGCCGTATTGGACTGCCATCTTCAAAAAAGGCATTGGTACACAAACTCTCGTCCACAATATACTTAAATACTCTTGTTTCCTTATTTTCGTATACTCCACCCATTGTTGCAGATACTACAAACTTATGATTGTTATCGTTTGTATTATCATAAATATAATCGCCCAACACCAATGTCCGAATAGGATATTGATAAGGAAAATACCCGGATGTATATTCAAAATCTGGAAAGTCAACTTCCTGATTCTCACAAGATAGCAACCCTATTAAAAATATTAGAATAAATAACCTTTTCATATTTTATGCTTATTAAATTAACTGCTTATCTGCTTTAAACAAGTTATTTTGCTATAATATGCTGAGAATGTTATCATTAGTCAAAAATATAAATTTATATGTATTCATCAGTATATCAAATGATTAAAGAAATTTACTTGACCGAAGCAGATAAGCAATTTTTTTTTAAAATTATACTCTAACCAATCTGTTTTGGGCCAGTTTTCATTCCATTATTCACCTAGATTGTTTGCATCAAAAAATATTTTTACATTCTTACTCGTTACTCAATCGGTAGACATCTACAAAATACGCCCCTCTTGAAGTTCCGTCTTTTTCAATCAGCCAGGTTTTTACCTCCATATCACCTGCCTCGAGTTCGACTTCAAATCGAACTGCCGTTGCCCCCTGTACTACTGGCTTTGTTTCATCAATTATATCTTCAATATATAGCCGGGCGCTGGTGGCAGAAAGCGGAAAACCGGCTACCTCAGGTCTTTCCCGCAATATGAATGCATAACGGCCCGTATACGTTACCCGAACACTCCAGGGACCATTGCTCTTTGGCCGTTCCACTATATGTGGCTGATTCCATGGGGGTAAATCAGTAATCATCCAGTCGTGTGCATTGAGCTGAACGGGATTCTGTTGTTCCGCACCGATGTATAAAGGTGTGGTTTCGTGGAACCGCTGTCTGATATCATCCCACCATAGGTCGTACTCAGTACGCAGCTTATCAGCCACTTCAGGATGGTATTTTATAATATTGTTATTTTGACCCGGATCCTGTTTAATGTCAAATAACTGAGTATTGTCCACTAAACGCCAGCGATCAGTCATTACAGAGGTCTGTTTCCATTTGATAGGATCCAGAACACGTTGGTTGTGAACAAAAAGCGTGCGTTCGGGCCAGTCTTTATATGTACCGGTAAGCAGCGGAACAAGCGATGTTCCGTCGAATTCAACGTGTGCAGGTTTGGGTATATTGCAAAGCTCCATCAAGGTAGGCATCAAATCAATGTGAGCGGTGATACGGTCAATTTCGCGGCCTCCTTTAATCCCGGCAGGGGGATAATAAACATATCCAAATACGCGATGCCCGCCATCGTAATGTGAAGCTTTCGCACCTTGCATGCCGCTGTTATAATGTTCAGACCAATCGGCTTTCTCATTTTCCGGCCAAAAATTTGGCCCCATGCAAGTTCCGTTGTCTCCCATAAAAATCAGGATGGTGTTATCCAGAAGCCCCCAATGTTCCAAACGATCCATCATAACGCCAAGATTATCATCGATATTGGTTATCATTCCCCAAAATATTTTAAGTCGATCATTTACATCTATATCTTTATAAAGATCTTTGTATCGCTCCGGCACATGCGGACGGGTTTGGTGAGCAGCATTGACAGGCAAATAAAGAAAAAAAGGTTGTTCTTTGCTTTCCCGTATAAAACGCAAGGCCTCATTGAACCAAACATCAGTGCAATAGCCCTGATATGGTCTCCATACTCCATTATCGTTGTAGTGATCTTCAAAATAGTCGTTACCCCAATAATCAGGTGTCTGACCAACCCCGCCAGCGCCATGAACGATGGCTTCATCGAACCCCCTGAATCTTGCAGCATAAGGATAGGAATCACCCAGGTGCCATTTTCCGAATATTCCGGTACGATAGCCTGCCTCCCGGAATACTTCTGCCAGGGTGGTTTCATCCTCCCGAAGTAGGTTTCTGCCAATGATTGTATGCCATACTCCCACGCGTGCAGAATAACGGCCAGTCATCAATGATGCCCGGGTCGGTGCACAAGTTGGATCTACATGGAAATTCTCCAGACGAACGCTTATGTCACGAAGCCGGTCCATATTTGGTGTGATCACGTGTGGGTGACCGTGTGAAGCTATATCGCCGTATCCCTGATCATCTGTAAGGATAATAATTACATTTGGCTTCTGTGTAAAATTTTGTGCATTTGTGGCTAAACCAAATAATGCAAAAGGAATTGTTGCCAGACTTTTTAATAATTTCATTTTTTTTCTGTTATAATTTTTTCACTATTCTGCCCTGTACAGAATCCATTCATTTAACAACGGTTCTTTTGAATCAAGGATTTTTAACCTGAACTTTTGGGCTTTTACAGGTTTAATATTCTCAGTATGACCGGTACCATTAGTTGCAAATTCTTTGGCAGTTTTCCACTGGCTACCTTTCAGATACTGTAGTTCCAGCTTTTGGCCTTTGTTGTTCCAGGGGCGCCAGGGTTCAACAACGGATACTGCCCCTATACTAATTTTTTCACCCAAATCAACTTCAACCCACTTTTCATTGTCATTTTCAACCGGCTGCCAGCTGTTTTTTGGATTTCCATCGGTGAGATTTTCTGCTTCGTGGTTGGGGTGTTCTGATGATGCAATAACTTTTTTCCCAGCAGTTGGTATGGGAAGAACCTCAGGTTCTCCTTCAATTTCCAAAACAACAACAGAATCATATTGGTCTGGTGCAGTGGCCGGAACTTCAATGCTTTTATTCAACCCCGAATTTTTTACTTTTAAAGTTTTTTCCGGATTAGTTAGTAAATAGGCTCCCTTTACATCATTAAGCAATGGCACAGACAATTTCCCGTTTTCAGGCCAGTCAAAAACATGAAGGTACAATTTATTCCCTTTTTGAGTACTCCGGCCCCAGGGCAAATAATGAAACGGGCTGGCAGTTGTTCCATAGATGGCTTCTCCGTTGGATTCCATCCATTTTCCTATTTCCTTTAACCGTTCAATACTGGGAGCAGGGATAAGTCCTTCGGCTGTAGGCCCTACGTTCAGCAGGTAATTTCCTCCCTTACTGACAATATCCACCAAAGTCTGGAGCAGAATTTTCGTTGATTTCCAGTTGTCATCATACGATTTATAGCCCCAGGTATCATTCATGATCATACAAACTTCCCAGTGACGACCTGGAAAACCTGTTGCCGGAACAAACTGTTCGGGCGTTTCGGTATCTCCTTCATATCCTCCACCCAGACGATTGTTGGTAATGAGATGAGGATACTTCTCAATTATGGGTAAAAACTTTTCTGCCCGTTCTTTAGTCATATTGGTAGGGGTATCCCACCATAAAATATCAAGTCCGCCATAGTTTTCGAGAATTTCTTTCACCTGCGGAACCGCAATTTCATCCAGGTATTCATCCATGCTGCCATCCTGTGCTGCGTCCCAATGACCTCCAGAGGCTGCACCACCGGGATGGGTCCAGTCTTGTGCCTGTGAATAATAAAAACCCAGTTTTATTCCCTCTTTACGACAAGCATCGGCAAGCGGTTTGAACAAATCTTTCCCGTAAGGTGTGGCATCAACAATATCCCAGTCGGTTACTTTTGAATCAAACAGTGCAAAACCATCGTGATGTTTGGATGTAATAACAAGATATTTCATCCCGGCTTCCTTTGCCAGCTTTGCCCATGCTTCCGGGTCGTATTTAACCGGATTAAATTCCTTTGCATAAGCTTTATATTCAGCAACAGGTATTTTGCCCCGGTTCATAATCCATTCCCCGATACCATCGACTTGTTTTCCGTCATAAGTACCCGCAGGTACTGCATAAACGCCCCAGTGGATGAACATGCCAAATTTGGCATCTTCCCACCAATTCATTTTGTTGATCGCTGTTTGAGATAAACCATTAAAAACAAGAAGTGTCGAAAAAATTAAAATAAATAATGTTTTCATAGTACTGTAGATTTTACAACATAAACATATTTTCTACTACAAATTTATAAATGGCAACTAAATTACTTTTTCCAAACTTCACTTTCAACTGTAATATCGACATCCCAAGATTCAGGTGGTAAAGGATTATAGATTGGATCGTTGTCTTTTTCCGGGAATGTTTCATCTACTTTCCAAAGTTTTCTTAATGCTTTCCTGGTATCAGCGGTGTTCGCAGGTAAAAGATTATTTTTTTCTTCCGGATCAGCTTTGAGGTTCACCAATTTTTCCGGTTTTCTTTCGGAAGATACAAATAGCTTATACTTTTTATCACGAATAACCCGATCCCGAAATCTATACTGGTTTTCAACACCTTTCTTGGAGAGTGCAGCATTGTTTCCTCCTCCCATAGCCATTATCCAATCTCGTTGCGAATCTTTGGTTGCCCCCGTGAAAACCTTTGCCTGCGATACGCCGTCAATACCAATATTATCCGGAACTTCGGCATTTGCCAATTCAACAAAGGTTGGAAAAATATCAGTTATATCACTTAGGGCATTCGTAACTTTACCTTCCGGTATCATGCCCGGACAATTAACTATAAAAGGAACACAAATACCGTTTTCGGTTGTTTTTTGTTTTCCCCCCTTCACTTCCCTTCCGTTACGTAACCCTGTTATTCCTATGGTGGAGCCGTTATCTGTGGCGAAAATGATAATTGTATTTTCCCTCAGCCCCAACTCAACAAGGGCATCCTCCAGCCTCCCAACAAGTATATCTATATACCTGACCATAGCTTTATGGCGTTCTATATTACCGCTTACAACAGGCTCAGCTGGAGTTGTTGTTAATGGTGTGTGGGGCAGGCACATGGAATAATACAAAAAAATGGGGCCATTTTTGTTTTTCCCCATAAAATCAATTAAGAAATCCACAAAAACATCTTCACCGAACTGCCCATGATATGTTTTACTACCGCTTTTAGTATGAATGTATGGATCCCAATACCTTTCAGCAGAGGGTGGATTTCCTGTCTCGTACCCTGTCCACATGCAATAATCGTCAAAACCATGCTCTTTCATTATCTCCGGTTGCACCCTAAAATCGTTTACCTGCCATTTACCGGCTGCGGCATTTTTATAACCGGCACTTTGTAAAATACGGGCAAAACTTGGGTTGGTATCCGGATCGAAATGTGCTCCTCCGCCCCAGCGTGGTACATCCCAATGGTTTACCCATCCGTGACGGAAAGGATATTGCCCTGTAAACAGAGAAACCCTTGACGGGGTACATTGCGGCATGGCATAGAAATTTTCAAACATTAACCCGTTTCTGGCAAGATCATCAATTCTGGGAGTTTCAATTTCTTCTGCTCCATAAGAGCTAATCCACTCTTTACCTAAATCATCAGCAAAAATGAATAAAATATTGGGTTTCTCAACTATTTCAACTGAATCACTAATGGATTTTCTTGCCGGATTACAAGCTGAAAAAACTACAAGTAAAAAAAAAGTTAAAAAGGATAAGATTGAATGTTTCATATTTATTTTTTTAAAATAATTATTAAGTGCTTTTATTCATAATCTGCTTCATCTCTTCTTTCTTCGCAACAATGGATTCATTTTATTGGATTTTCATTTCATCATTTCAGTTGATTTTACCCATTCTTCCAGCGCTAATTTCAGTTTTGAGGCGATTTTGAATTCTTTTGCAATGATGTTATTTTTTTCGTAAGGGTCGGAATAAAGATCAAAAAGTAAATACTCTTTATCTTTCACTTTATAAATCAATTTGTATTGATCGTCATTCCAAACCTGCCATTCTTGTCCTTCAAACCTAAACCTAAAACCAATTGGTTGGTTGCGTTTTATGATATCCTGTCCTTCAATCAGATTTTTTAAACTCTTACCGTCCAGAACTGGTTGCTTCTCTACTTTTATGTTCAGGATATCCAAAATCGTAGGAAAATAATCGGAGGTTACTGCTGGGAGATCGGTTTTACTGGCTGATTTTATTCTTGCCGGCCACTCCAGAATACCCGGAACTCTCACTCCACCTTCGAATAAAGAGCCTTTTCTGCCCCGGAAGCCACCGGTTACTCCTTGCTGTCGATCTCCTGCATCCCAACCAGGGCCACCACCTTTTGCAGCAGGTCCATTATCACTGCAAAACCAGATCATCGTGTTTTCAGCAACGCCTAACCTTCTTAATTCCTGGCGCAGCCGACCTATTTGTTCATCCATCGCCGTTAAGGTGCCATAATAGTGCTGCTTATCTTCAGAAAAGTCTTTATACATTTCCAAATATTTTCCACCTGCAACTACTGGAGAATGGGGTGTATGAAACCAAACCGTAGCAAAGAATGGCTTTTTATGTTTCACATTTTCCTGAATAAAGGGTATTGCCCGGTCCATGATCACCCGGGAATCATCTCCCTGAAGGTTTTCTGTAGCAAAACAACCATCGGCTGTCCAGTAATAGGTACCAAAGGAGTTACCTGCTTTTTGATCTTTGTTAGCTCCACCGACATTTAAAGGTGGATTGACCATAGGGTCCCAGGTGGGAACTCTTGATTCAGTAGCAAAGCAAACATCATAACCATTTTCCCAGGGGGGAGAATAATGCTCCGTGTTATGCAAGCCTCCTCTGTTACTTTCCAATACGAATTTGTTCATGGTACCAAGATGCCATTTGCCAAAATGACCTGTGGTATATCCGTTCTGTCTTAAAACTTCGGGAAGTAATTTTTCTTCCTTTTTTAAGTGACCTGTATTGGCATTGTATATGCCATATCGATAAGGATGCCTGCCCGTTAAAACACTCCCTCGGGTAGGAGAACAAACAGGTGCTGCCGCATAAAACCGATTAAAAACAAGTCCATTGGCAGCCATGTCATCTAGATTGGGAGTTTTTAGTTCGGGATGGCCCTGATAACCGGCATCTCCCCACCCCTGATCATCTGACATGATAAGGATGATGTTGGGTTTTTGAGCATATATTAGCCCAGAAACAAATAGCGATAGTCCTAATAATAGCGATACTTTTTTCATACGTAAATAATTTTTCCTTTAAATGAGCCTGCGAAGCCCATATTTTATTTATAAAAAACAATCTTTAAAATAAAAAGCAAAAGAAAAGAGAGCACTTGTGCGTGGCCTTGGCACTTTCCTGGTTACTTAGCTGTTGAGGTCACTTTCAAAGGGTGCCAGAAAAATCGACCTTTTTATTGATTTGTTGTTATCCTGCTTTTTCGATCGTTGGCAATTCTTTTAATTCAATTGTATATCCTAATTTGCTCAGTTCACTTTTTAGATATACTTTACGTTCGGCTTCTATCCTGCTGATTAAATACTCTGGTCCATAATTATTAGGTTTCTGTTTGGCATTATCCTCAATAGAGGCGAAAACAGAATAAACTGCCCAGAAAGGAGAAAGGATTAAAATCGTTAAAAATTTTACTTGGTTCATGGTGATTGTTTATAATATAGATTTTTCTATTTCTAAAAATTCATCCAGGTTACCTGTTCCCAGTTGTCTTTAACAAACTCTTGAGGAGTTCCGGGTGTTGATCTCCCTGATTTTATGATCTCGCTGATTTCTGCTTTTAATGCTTCCACAATCTCCTGATATTCAAAATAAAGGTTGGTTGTTTCGCCCGGATCGGTTTCCATGTTGTAAAGTTCGTAGGGAGCTTCTCCTTCCTGTGGTTCAATAAATCGTGGATTTAACGAACCGCCTGAACCACGAAACATATTCAGTTTCCATTTTCCTTTACGTATGGCGAAGTGCCCTGAAACCGAATGATGAATTACGGTTCTTTCTGACTCATATTCCTCTTGTGCATTTTCTGAAATCAGAGGCAGCAGGCTATAGCTATCTTCGGCAGCATTGTCAGGTAGTTCAGCTCCTACGATATCGGCAATTGTTGCCAGGTAATCCGACTGGCAAACTGGTAGATCAATCTTGCTCCCGGGCTGGATCACTTTGGGCCAGCTCATTAAAAAAGGTACGCGATGTCCACCCTCATAAATGTCACGTTTTCCACCTTTAAAATTCATACAACTCCAATGGTCGTATCTCTCCCGCCAATAGGCATAATTGGTTTCAGCACCATTGTCAGAT
>JAHYJP010000368.1 GCA_019429055.1 Bacteroidales bacterium | reverse complement strand
TTTTTCCTGGAAGTGAGGTAAAACAGGGAAACAATGGATACGGGCAAAATGATGGCAATACTGGCCTGGGATAACAGCAAAAGAAAAACCGGTTTAAATTTAAGTGCAACGCCAAGTACCGCAATCAAACTAAGCACGAACAGAATAATCCGGTTCCGGGGAGTTTTTGTATTTTGAATTTCATCTCGGTAATCAATAATCAGCCAGGGGATAACCAACAGATTGGGAAGATGTGATGAAACACCTGCTGCCATAATACCCAGTGTAAATACTGTTACTGCGGCTTTCCCGGCAAGAGGCTCCAGCAAAGGTATCATTTCAGCAACATGGTTCATTTTTAATCCCTGAACATGCAGGGTGGTGGCTGCCGTGATTAATACAGCGGCGCTGATGATGAACATCAGGACTACACTTATCAGGGCATCACGTTTTTGTATGGCATTGTCTTTCATCTTCCAGCCGGTGGCTTTTACCACCTGCGAGCGGATGATGAAGGCAAATACCGAAACTGTGGTACCGACCATTCCTGCAATAATCACCAAAGGGCTGTTGTCGCTTCCCAAAGCGCTTTCCGGAACCTGCGGGATAAATCCTTTTGCCAATTCTCCGAGGGGTGGAAAATTGATTAGCATGGTCAGAATAAAAGCAATCCCCATGATGGCTACCAGCAGGGTAAGTACTTTTTCGAAAAAACCGAAATTCCCTATCCACAGCAAGCCATAAAGAACTCCAGTAATGATAACAGCCCACCATATTGATGCAATTTCTTTTTCCATAAAAGTTGTTGACCATACCTGCATAACATCAGCCAAAATTCCCAATAAGCCAATTAAGGCTGCTAAAATCACAACAGATAAAGGGATAATCATTCCCATGGCCAGTCCCGGATGGATATGTTTTTTCACCCCCTGGATGAAGGTTTCGCCGGTTACCATGGTGTATTTGCTAAAATGCACAATCAGAAACCAAGTCATCAGACAGCTCAACAAAAGGGTCCAAAGCAAATCGAATCCAAAGTTGGCTCCTGCCTTCGACATGGAGGTAACACTGCCTGTACCCACATTATACCCGATAATAAAAATACCGGGCATAATGCTGGCAATAAAAGCTCTTATTTTGTTTTTCATGTTTTTCTTATCAATTGCACTGACCAATCAAATTCAAATGTTTTCACCCTCAAACCCAGTATCGTACTCATTATCAGAAAGAAAATGTTTTGCCTTTTCATTTCCATTTGAAAAAATGTTCCGGCCGTAAATGTCTGAGATATATACTCATTTCGTAACTACTCAGGTACCAACCAAGGCTTAAATTTACGAAAAATAAGAATTACTACTTTTCCGGTTAACTCGATTTCCTTGAGGTGGGTCGAATTTATTCGGGTTTTATTCGAAAAAGCAATTCT
>JAHYJP010000156.1 GCA_019429055.1 Bacteroidales bacterium | reverse complement strand
GTTTTTACCCAGTATAAATTCCGGACGATTTTCTCCATATCCAATAATGCGTATTGCTTTGGGGACATAAATGGTTTTACTGATAAGATATTTCCCTTCGGGAATAAATAAAATTCCAAAATTCTTTTCCTTTTTAAGCTTATTTATAGCAAACTGGAGCGCTTCAGATACATCATGCTTTCCATCAGGAGCTATGCTAAAGTTTTCAGATGTGAAATAAAGTGCTTCCGGGTCATCAGGCATCTGTGTGTAAACTGATTGAGCTTTCATGGTTAGCGGTGAATAAAGAATGACTGTAAAGCATAATATGATCAGTTTCATATCAATTAGTTTTGGTAATTATTGTGCTAAAATTCTATAAAGGAATTATGTTTTTCATCTTTTCTGAATTTTTCATTTCATATTACCCACACACGGTTACATGTATAAAACGTTGGGGATTGCGGGCTTCGTCCCTGTCTGCCGTTGCAAAAGCAGATGCGGGGCAGAATGCTTCAATTAACCAATTAACCCCCAATGTTTTATACATAAAATTGTAGGGCGTTTTTTTATTTTATCGAATAATTTGTCCCAGGTCCATTTCCAAATTTTTCTATTAAATTTTTCTCTAATAATTCTGGTAAAATTCGTTTAACAGTTGGATTAGGAATACCTAATTTCTTAGCAATTTCTCCTGATTTACATCCAGCATTATTTTCGATAAAAGTCAATATGGATTTTTCTCGTGGGGATAATTTTGTTTCAACTCCTTTGCTTTCAAGCTTTACCATTAGTTGATGCTGAATATTTCCAAGAGCATGAAAGAAAAATCGAATCCAATCCGTAACATCTTCATTGGGTCTTTGTGCCTGGCAATTTCTTAAAACTCTATAATATTCGGTTTTTCGACTTTCAATTTCATGCTCGAAACTAACATATTGAATCCATTTATATCCATTTTTTAGTAAAAGTAAAGTTGAAAGCAATCTGCTCAGTCGTCCGTTTCCATCTTGAAAAGGATGAATGCTCACAAATTCATAAGCAAATAATGCACATTTAACCAATGGATGAGTTTCATGATCATTTACATACCAATCAATCATAAATCTCATTGCATCCTGAGTCGGGAATCCAGCTTCCGTGGTCTGAAATATTATCTGTCGGGTTCCATCGGGTAATTTAGCTTCTACAGCATTGCTGTGTTGTTTGTAGTCGCCTTTGTGCCATGAATCTTTTTTGCTATGTTTCAGTAAAATATTGTGCAAGTTTTTCAGACTATTTTCTGTAATCGAAATTTCTTCATATGATTCAAAAATTAAATCCAGAGTTTCAAAGTATCCGACAACTTCCTGTGAATCTCTATCGACAATTTTTGTGATGTCAATTTCCTTCAATAATGCTTCAACTTCTTGGTCAGACATTTTTGAACCTTCAATCCTTGTTGAAGCTCCCACACTCCGAACTGTAGCAATGGTTTTCAATTGCTTTAGGCTCTGTCCTTCTTTTTTCTCTATTGACGTCCATGAAGCATCAAATCTATCAATCTGACTAATTAAACGGATAAGTTCCCAGTCTAAAGTCAGTGAAAATGTATGTACCTTATTTTCCATGCCCCAAATATATCATTTTTCATTTAATAACGATACGATATGATTCGTTCTTATTCGATAAATATCCGATATTCATGATACGATATGAGCTTATTTTATACGATAGCGGTTCGTTAAAATGCCCTACGACGGTCTGCGTGGTATATGCGGTTGGAATACGGGCTGCTAAACTATCACCTCGTATAAACTGTTTAAATCATCATAGTTTCCCCACAGTTCTACTCCCATTCCTCTTTTAGTTGGTATAATATAAATCATATATAAAGTTTTTCGTTAAAGCCGTGGTACTACCCTATTTTTGTTCAGGTTGCTTCCATGCATCACCCACAATATAATCTCTGACTTTACTTGCTTTCATGTTTTGTAGAAATTCTTTTATGTCAATGTTGGCTACAATTTCTAAGGTAGACGCTTCACCAAGCAAACGGAAAATCAAATCAAGGTCAGTATTTAAATCTCGCAGGTTTTGACACTGTAAACCTTTAATTTTCTTATATTCTGAAAGCGTTATACCGAATGTTGCATTTGCAATCTCTGCTTTTAGAAAAGCGAATTCTTTCTGTTCTTTTGCAGCCCGACTCTTCAACTCTTCCGTAAGCTCTTTCCGAATAACAATTCTGTGCATTTTTTTTTCAATCCATTGGTAAGGATGATATCCTTTTTTCGTATATAATTTTTTTGTTCGTTCAGTCAACAGTTCAGAATTTTCTTTTTCGTTGAGTCTTACTGACTCCACTTTGGCAAGCCATAATTGAAATGGCACTGCCTTTTGCGATGTAATTGATTGAATTATTATCAAGAGTCCTTGTGCGTCAACACAATTAAAAGTTTGCCTTCCTCCATTAGTTTCTAACGGAAGCGGTACGACAATTTGGCCCCACTTTTGAGAAAACTGTTCATCATATTTTCTCCTTTTCTTAATATAAGCTCTTGGGTTGGGAGAGCTGGTAAACACTCTAACAATATCAGCGATTACAAAGTACCATTTCTGAACACTCTCATTCCAAACTGTTCTTATTGGTCTGCTCTCAAAAGGTTTAACATAAGTCATAAATCAAATAGCTAATAAACAAAAATATCATTTTTTTAATTTAATCTGCTTGTAAGAGGGTAAATTCAAGAACATCTTCCTGGCTTGCTGGTAACGGTTACGTATATGAAACGTTTGGCATTTCGAAGCACTTTCCTGTCAAGTTACAAGTGCCTTTGATACGAGCTGAAACGCTCTATATCCCACTGACTGACAAATGTTTTATATACCATGTGCGTGCCCTGCATGGGCAGTGCACACTTGTGTAAGCTCAGCTGAAATTCCAAATATGCAAATTTATTCCGAATGACGACGAGTTTGTGTGCACTTTATTTTTCCAGAGGGTGAAAATCCCTTATACGCCGGAGTAATCAATCTGGCGGGGCGGTCTACTCGATTGGCACCTGGCATTCAATTATTCTCTATTAGTCCTAAATTCAATATCCTTTCCTTCCTTACGTGCATTTTCAACAAGTTCCTGCATTTCAGCTGGTAAAGTTGAAATTGAAACAAAAAGTCCGTCAACAGATACAATATCATTAAAAGGGTCATTATTCCTCATGTGATTTGTTGAAAATTCAGGATTAAAATGCCATATTTTCAGCATATCCTTTATTTGTCCTGCTTTAGCTGTTACAGTTCCGCTTTTTGTTCCAAAATATTCATGTATTTTCTCTGCCGATATGTAAGGTTGAAATGATTTGTCAAAGAGAAAATTAATGGAACCGATTGTGTAAATAACAGCTGCAGCCCATATTTCAACTTTCCCCCTTTTGAAAGGAATATCCCGTTTTCTCGCAAGCTTTTGAATGAGTTTCTCACAAAGCTCGAAATATTCGTCGTTTAAATATTTTGTACAGAATTGTCCTGTCAAATCATACAATTCTTTTTCTTTGAGTTTGATTTCTTCTTTAGTCATAGGTCCGCTTCTCTAAAGGTATTTTTTCCAGACGGTCAATATTCTTAAGTATTCTTTTCAAAGCTAATTGAAATTCATAAATTTCGGGTGGATTTCCGAAAAATATATCGTCTATCTCTTCAATCTCTAAATTCATCATTTCGTTAATCAAGTCAATTGATTTTTTGACAAATTCATTTTCATTTTCGCAACTGTAGGAAAGAAGTCCAAACTGTAATGTCAGGTCGTGATTAAAACTTTCTGCTTCAATCAAAATTGCTTTGTAAGCTTCTACTGATAAATCATCTGTATCCATATGTGCAATGCTTCTTATATGCTTGGTGCCAATCGAGTCACGCGAGGGAATTTCACCCTCGCGTTCTCACAGAACCGTCCGTGAAAGTCTCCCTTTATACGGCTCTTCTTGTTTGATCACAAAAGTATCTATACTTTACGGATATACCAATTCCCAGTGCGGAAAAAGTAAAGGTGCTTCCTTGTACTTCTTCTTTAACCACCAGGTAACCTCTAAAGGGCTTCCATCTTTTGTACAGCATTCTTCCCTTTTCTTAACACCCTTTTCTAAGGGTTGATTCAAGACACACACGGTTTGCGTGTATGAGAAGTAGCGGATTTAAAAGTACAAACCTTTCAGTTTAGCACAAAGTTTATTAAAGGCACAGACCTTCGATTTACCACTAAACCCGCTATTGCTTATACACAATTTTGTGCGTTCGCCCTTTATTTTCAGTCGGTTTGGTCAATTTTCAAAGGTAGGATTTTTGGGGGTAGGGAAGGCACTCTCTCTTGCAAGTTTTGGTCAAGCGCAGGCTGGTGCGAAATGCAAAGCATTCACGAACACCATAAATAAATAGTGTGCCGTGAGTACTTGCAAGAGTGTGTGCCTTTGGGTCGGATTAACTGGCACAGCAACTTAATTTCGATACGTCTTTTCCGAAAGTTATTGCTGCTAATTTTATGCCTTCTCCCAAAGTCAAGTAAGGGTAGAAACTGTCTGCCAAGTCTTTCACCGTTATTCCGTATCTCATTGCCATACTTAATTGTTGGATAAGTTCTCCGCCTTCGGGTGCGACTACTCTTGCACCTATCAGCTTGTCCGTTTCGGTGTTGCGAATGAGTTTGATAAATCCCCTTGTGTCGTTTGCTGCAATGGCTCTCGGCACGTCTTTCAATTCCAATTTTGAAACTTCAAACGGAATACCTTTTGCTTCTGCCTGTGCTTCATCCAAACCTGCACCTGCAATTTGTGGGTCAGTAAAAACAACCCAAGGTAAAGAAGAATAATCGGCCTTGTTATCTGTTCCTGAAAAAGCATTTTCAACGGCAATTTTACCTTCAAAAGCTGCGGTGTAAACAAATGCTGGGGTGTTGGTTGCGTCACCTGCTGCGTAAATATTGGATAGATTGGTTTCCATCTTTTCATTTACAGCGATATGTCCGCTTTGGGTGAGTTCCAATCCAATGTTTTCTAATCCTAATTGGCTTGTATTGGCTTTTGTTCCCGTGGCAATTACGACTTTTCCTTTTTCCACTATTTGGGTAAATGAACCGTCAGGACATTTACAGTGAATGATGGTTTCATTTCCTTTTTTCTCAAATTTCACGGCTCTGAAATTAGGTAAGATTTCAATGCCTTCTTTTCGCATTTGAGTTTCCAATGCTTCGCTAATGTCTGGGGTTTGTGTTCGCAATACCCGGTCTGTAAATTCAATAATGCGGACTTTTACGCCTAAACGATTGTATGCCATTGCAATTTCCAATCCGATGTAACCTGCTCCCATAATGGTCAGGCTTTCAGGTTTTTCTTCCAAATCGAAAAGGGAAACATTAGTCAAGTAGTCAATTTTGTCCAATCCTTCAATAGTCGGAATGTTGGTAGTAGCCCCTGTTGCAATTAAAAATTTGATGGCTTTATATTCCTTGCCATCAACTTTAATGGTTTTATTGTCTTTGAATTTTGCCCAACCTTTTAGCATAGTCAGGTTTTCAAAATCGCTCACCACATCCATATATTTTTTTTCTTGCAGTGTGGCTACTAATTTTTTCTTGTCCTTGATGATTTGAGCAAAATCAATGTCAACGCCTTTTGGTTTGATGCCTTGAAAGTTGGAATGCATAGCGTGATAAGCCGTTTCACCTGCACGAATAAGATTTTTTGAAGGCACACAGCCCACATTGACGCAAGTACCGCCAAAGTCCAAACCACCGTTTACCATTAAGGTCGATAAACCTAAACTTTCGGCTTTTATAGCTGCCGAAAATGCAGCTGAGCCACCACCGATAATGATAAGGTCGAAAGCCCCTCCCGGCCTCCCCAAAGAGGAGGAGTTAGCACCCTCCTGACTTTTCCCAAAGGGAGAGGCGTTGGCACCCTCCTGACTTTCCCCAAAGGGAGAGGAGATTGACACTTCCAAAGTGTTTTGCTTATTTGATAAAATGGATGTTATTTCTTGTATGAAACCATCAGGGTCCCCAAGGACTTTTTCATTTTTGAATCGAAAAACGTCATAACCTTGTTGGTTTAACCATTGCGTTCTTTGTTCGTCCTCCACTCTTTGAGAATCGTTGATTTTGCCGTTAATTTCAATGACCGATTTGGTGCTTAGATGCACAAAATCCACTATATAATCTCCAATAATATGCTGTCTGCGTATTTTGAATCCGGTTTGCTTGTTTCGTAATAATTGCCACGCTGCATTCTCTGCTTCCGTTGGATTTTTTTTCATATCCTTCGATTTGTCTTTTATTAACCCATATGTGAGTGGGTTTGCGGTATGGTATCCGGGCCTTTGCTCCCCTCCCTTTGGGAGGGGCTGGGGGTGGGCTCTATAGTTTTTTGTGCCATTGATTGTGCTGATAATTTCTTCTTTGCTGGTTTTAGTAGGGTCAAATGAACATTCGCAAGTAGCTTTTGGATAGCTCACTTTAGCTTCTTTTACACCTTCGTTTTTGGTAAGCAGTTTTTCAATGCCTGTGGCACAATGGTCGCAGGTCATACCTGTGATGTCAAGTTTTATGGTTTCTTTGTTCATAATGATTTCTCTTTTTTGATTTTTGATATGTTTATACCATATAAACAATATCCGAACTTGCTGATGGATAGGTTAAAATCATCGTTTTGATATCTTTGGAAGTAAATCCTGTTTTTATTGCCATTGCAAAAAGATTAATGACTTCCTCTGAATGTGGGCCGATTAAATGTGCTCCTAAAATTTTTCCGCTTTCTTTCTCAATTAGGGTTTTGTATGCATAGGTTTTTTCATTCATTCTTTTTGCTGTAAACCATCCCGGAACCGAATTTTTATTAACAATAAAGTCAAAGCCTTTTTCGGTGGCTTTTTCTTCAGAAAGTCCCACAGAAGCCATAGTTGGAATAGTGAATACTACCGTAGGTATGCCGCTGTAATCCGCTTGTTTGGTATTCCCTTTGAGAATATTTGAAGCCACTAAATGACCTTCCATCACCGCCACTGGGGTAAGAGGAAAACCATCGGTATCTGCCGCATCCCCAGCTGCATAGATATTTGGATTGGTTGTACTCTGTAAAAATTCATTTACCTCCACTCCTTTTCTTCCGAAAGCAATATTTGCTTTTTCTAAATCGAGGTCAAAAATGGCTGGAGGTCGTCCTGCGGAATTAATGACTTGCTCTGCTTCCCATTTTTGTTCAGCTTCTTTTGATTTTCCGGTTACCACAAAGCCGTTTCCTTTTCTTTCAATGGCTGTTACCTCTGTATCCAATATCAAATGGATGTCAAGTTCTTGTGTGGCTTTTACCAACTGTTCTACAATAAAGGGCTCAAAGTTTTGCAGTGGTCTGCTGCCGCGATGCACAATAGTAACCTTGCTACCGTATCGTGCGGCCATATGGGCAAATTCAAAGGCTATATAACCGCCACCAATGAAAAGCAGCGATTTGGGTAAAGATGGGAAATTCAGGAAATCGGTACTTGTTAATGCCAAATCGCTTCCTGGAATTTCTAATGAACGCGGCTTGGCACCTGTGGCTATTACGATTTTGTTGCTTTCAATGGTTTCTTTTCCAACTTGTATTTTGTTATGGGATATAAATTTGGCAGAATCGTGATAGGTGTCTACTCCATTATGCTTATAGCCTTTCTCAATTTTTGGAGGCATACTTTCCACAAATTCTTGTTTAAAATTTCGGGCTTGTTGCCAACTGATTTCAGGAACTTCCGCAATTTTTTTTCCAGAAAGGTTTTTTGCAAAATGCTGTACTTCTGTTGCTCCCAATAATATCTTCTTGGGGTCACATCCCCGCAATGCACAAGTCCCACCATACGGCAATTCATCTGTAACACCTACTTTTAACCCTTTTGAGGCACATTTGTTGGCAATGTTCATTCCTGCCATCCCTGAGCCTATTACAAAAACATCATACTTTTTCATACTGTAAATATTTAATTAAATTCTTAAATACAAAAGGCAAAAAAATACTATTTCTTGCCAACCACTTTGTAACCTGTACCGTTGATAACCTCTTCAATTTGAGCAACACTCACTTTAGTTTGATCAAATTCTACCTTGGCAGTCGCTTCTTCATAAATTGCATCTACCATTACAATACCCGGCAATTTGTTCACGTCATTTTCTACGTGTGAAGCACAACCATTGCAAGTCATTCCTTTTACATCAAAAGTTACTGTTTGGATGTCAGAGGCATTAACGATTACAACTTCCTTGTTGTCGTTAGAAGGATAGAAAATGTGTGCATAATTTGGGAAAGCGAGCATCAAGGCTGCAAATACGGTTACAATTCCCAAAAATGTTTTGGTCTGCATAAAGGGTTTCTTTTCGTCTTCTTCACAATCGCATTGTATTTCTTCGGCTGTTCGTGGTTTGAGTTTCTGATACCAAGCAAAGCCCAAAACCAAAATGGTAATGCCGATGAGGTAAGGTCGTGCTGGTTCCATCCACGAAAATGTAGATGCCACTCCTGATGCTCCTGAAATAAGAGCCAATACAGGTGTTATGCAGCAAAGTGATGCTGCTACTGCCGAAAGCACTCCCGCTCCGACAAGCTTGCCTGCCTTTCCGGAAGGTCTGTTGATTTTCTTGTTCATACGGTTTCCTTTTTTGAATTGTTTATGATGTGTTTAAAAAATGAGCGAAGTAAAGTCAGTTGCTCTTGTTTCAAAGAGTAGAAGATGGTTTGTCCTTCTCTTCTGCCTTCAATGACGTTTCCGTCTTTTAGTTTTCTAAGGTGTTGCGAAACGGCAGGGATGCTCATACCGAGAATGTCTGAAAGGTCGCAAGGGCAAAGCTCGTTTTCTTCTTCCAAGAGAAATAAGATTTTCAACCTTACTTCGTTTCCTGCCAATGCTAAAAGTCCACTCAGTTGGCTGAATGCTTTGTCGTTGGTTTGAAGTATTTCTCTACAATTGTCTATTTGAACCTTGTCGGCAAACACTCTGATACACGATTGATTGTTTTCCATAATATTCCTTTTTAGGATTTAATAACGAAAGAAAGATACAAATAGTTTTCTTATATAAGCAAATTCTTAAATAAAGTTTTCAACAATT
>JAHYJP010000367.1 GCA_019429055.1 Bacteroidales bacterium | reverse complement strand
ATCGAATTTGTGAGGGATGCCATCCCACACCTTACTTTCTCACTTTCTTATTCGAAGTGCCACCTAAAATCCTTGCGTTCCTTGCGAGAAACCTTGCGGACCTTGCGGTTAAAAGCAGGCAAGGGAAGTTGCGGTGTTAATAATCGGGCTGCAATGGCTACGAGCTCAGCGAAGCTAATCCCGTGGCCATACTGCTGCGGTGAAAGAGCCCGGTTTTTTTGCCACGGCTGCACGAATGGGTCCACAAATTACACGAATTTTCACGAATGGTTTTTTCCCACCCGCACCGGCTATCTTCAGGGTATGACTACAGTTCATGCCCTGAATCGGATCAATCACCGTAAAGTTTTAGTCCGGGTATATATCTGAAATCTTTTAGATTGTAGGTAAATAGTGGTAAGTCATTAACTATTGCTGTGCCTGCTATAATAGCGTCAGGAATTTGCAGATTATGACTCAGATTATACTTCTCAAAAATACCTAAAGAAACTGCAGATACCTTGTCTGAAAAGTCAATTATTGTATAATGTCTGATCTTTTTATTCAGTTGCTTTAACTGATTATTATTATCCACACCTGCAATCAGTTCCATTAATGTTATTACCGAAAGAGCAATGTTCTCAGGTCCTATTTCTTTCAATTTATGGATGGTGGGCATGTCATTATTGAACCAATGAATGAAGATATTGGTGTCACAAATCACTATGTTCTTTTCCATGCTTTTTCGCGGATTTCATCCAGGGACCTGGGATTGTCTTCCCAAAGGCCTGCAAAATCAGATATGGAAGCCTTGCCTTTTTTCTTGCGAATAACTGTCTCTGCTGAAGAATCTTTGGTTTTTATTTCCTCAACAAAATTAAATTTACTCAGTAATTCAATGAGAAAACCCAGGTTTTTCCTGTCTGATATTTTAATTTCTATGGTTTCCATTATATTTTTATTCAAATTTACAAAAATCTTTGGATTGATTAGAAGGTAGACAGGATTTAGTCCTAATCTCAGCCACGATTTAAAGAATTGCCACGAACCGATCCCGCACTTGCGGGAGAGCTCGACGAAGTCAATGCACGGATGCGTCCACAAATTACACGAATTTTCACGAATGTTTTTTTCTCTCGCAGAGCCGCAGGGACGCAGTTTTGAAAATCACGGGGTGATTTTTTGGGTGGGAAAAAAGTTTACCTCACGCAAAGGCGCGAAGGAAGCGCAAAGGACGCGAAGGGCCACCTAAAATCCTTGCGTTCCTTGCGAAAACCCTTGCGGACCTTGCGGTTAAAAGCAGGCAAGGGATTGCATCCCTAACCATCTTCTCCAGGAGCATACACCCGGATAGCTGAATGAATTTTCCTACCAAGGCCACCGGCTTTGCCAGGGATGCCATCCCACAATTAACCAACAACCCATCCTCACATTATC
>JAHYJP010000003.1 GCA_019429055.1 Bacteroidales bacterium | reverse complement strand
GCAAAACTATGGTTTCAACCGGCGATCGCTCAGCAAAAATCCGAACCTACAACTATCCACAGGGAAGGGTAACAGATCACAGGATCAGTCTAACACTTTACAACCTTTCTGCCATTATGGATGGAGAAATAGAAGAAATCATTGAAGCACTGCAGGTTGCAGAAAATGCTGAAAAACTTAAAGACGGTGTTGCATAATCTTTGCTTGAAATGAATTTTGAAAAACTTGTGGGTCTGATTAAAGAAAAGAAGTCTTTTCTATGCGTCGGACTGGATACTGACCCCGATAAAATTCCTGCATTTCTCAATAGTTTTGAAGATCCTGTTTTTGAGTTTAACAAAAGGATCATCAACGCTACTTTGCCTTTTACCGTTGCCTATAAACCTAACCTGGCATTTTATGAAAGCTACGGAAGCAAGGGTTGGAGAAGCCTTGAAAAAACCATGGAATACATTCGCAGCCTGGATGGGGAAGTATTTACCATTGCGGATGCCAAAAGAGGAGATATCGGCAACTCGGCTGCCCGCTACGCAAAGGCTTTTTTCGAAACCCTCGGTTTCGATTCTGTAACTGTTAGCCCTTATATGGGATATGATTCCGTTCAACCTTTCCTGGCTTATAAAGACAAATGGACCATTTTACTTGCACTAACATCCAATAAAGGATCTGATGATTTCCAGGTGCTGAAACAAAATATTGAGTCCGGACAAGACAGTAAGCTTTTTGAAGTGGTGATTAAAAAGTCATTAACTTGGGAAAACAGCCGGAATATCATGTTCGTTGTGGGTGCCACCAAAGCTGAAATGATAGAAAGCATAAGGAAAATTGCGCCTGATTCATTTTTACTGGTACCTGGAGTAGGTGCTCAGGGCGGAAGCCTTAAAGATGTTGCTGATGCCGGTCTTACCGGCAATTGCGGATTACTTATCAATGCATCACGAAGCATAATTTTCGCTGCTTCAGATGAGAACTTTGATCAAGCTGCCGCTTATGAAGCATCGAAACTGCAAAAAGAAATGGAAGGACTTTTAAAAGAGAAAGATATTATCTGATATTTTTTTCAATAAAAAACGGGTTTCTTTTGCAGGAAACCCGTTTTAAAATTTTATAACCAGCAGTTAGTCAAGAATCGTAACCCATCCATGGGTATCAGGTTCTTCTCCATATTGAATGGCCTGCAGTTTTCTGTAAAGCTTTTCAGAAACCGGACCTGCTTTTCCATCCTTGCAAAACTCATAAGTTTTTCCACT
Source organism: Bacteroidales bacterium (assembly GCA_019429055.1). Classification (GTDB taxonomy): domain Bacteria; phylum Bacteroidota; class Bacteroidia; order Bacteroidales; family UBA7960; genus SKVR01. Next base: position 57,484 of record JAHYJP010000003.1, on the reverse strand, counting down.
TTCCCTGTCAACGATTTTCTTTATGGGAGAAATGATGGCTGCCGTTCCACATGCACCCACTTCTTCAAAATCAGCAAGTTCTTCCACAGCAACAGGTCTGCGCTCAACTATAAGACCCATATCTTCTGCCAGTTGCATAAGGCTTTTATTGGTGATAGATGGCAAAATAGAGTCTGATTTGGGTGTGATGTATTTATTGCCTTTTATGGCAAAGAAGTTTGCCGGGCCTGCTTCATCAATATATTTTTTCTCTTTGGCTTCGAGGAAAAGTACTGCTGCAAATCCTTCGGATTTAGCCCTTTCACTGGCTTTCAAACTTCCGGCATAATTACCTCCAACTTTAATAGCTCCTGTACCCAAAGGTGCAGCCCTGTCATAATCTCTGACAATCTGGATGGTTACCGGGTTAAATCCTTCTTTGAAATAGGGGCCTACAGGTCCTACAAATACCATAAAAAGATACTCTTTTGCAGGATTAACACCTACCTGCACACCGGTTCCGATGAGCAGGGGTCTGATGTAAAGTGCTGCTCCATGCCCGTGTGGTGGCACATATTTTTCATTGAGTTTTACTGCTTCAACCACCATTTTGTAGAAGATGTCATCAGGTACTTCTGCCATAAGAATACCCTTCGATGACTGGCGCATGCGTGCAGCATTGTCCTTCCATCGGAAAAGTCTTATTTTTCCATCTTTTCCCCTGTAGGCTTTCATCCCTTCAAAAGCTTCCTGTCCGTAATGTAAACAGGTTGCAGCCATGTGTATATTTACATATTCAGATGATGATACCTCCATTTCGCCCCAATTGCCATCGCGATAGTAGCAGCGAACGTTGTAATCAGTCTTGAAATAGCCAAAAGGAAGCTTGGCCCAGTCTATATTTTGCATAACTATACGTTTTGTTTATATGTAACAAATTGTTTACTCAGATTGCTAAATTATAACAATCTTTTAATATAATGACAAAAAAAGGCGTTAATCTGAAAGGTTTTTTGATGATTTGTTTTAAGTTTCATATTTACTAAGCGAATATGATTTATTAAAACAGCGGGATTTGGATAAAAACAAAAACGTGAGGCAAACTTCTCACGTTTTTATCTGGTCTTCTATTTTAGAGTTGATGATCTCAATCAGTTTGTTTTCATCAATGGGCTTGGATACATAATCATCCATACCTGCATTGATAAATCTTTCTCTGTCGCCTGGAATAGCATATCCGGTTATGGCAACAATGGGTATATGTGAGCCATCATTGTTATCTTTTTCAATTTCCCTGATTCTTTGTGTAGTTTCAAAACCATCCATCTTGGGCATTTGCCCGTCCATAAGTATTATATCATAAGAGTTTTTCTGGTATTTATCCAATGCAACAAGACCATTGGGTGCGGTATCTACCAGCCATCCCTGCGATTTAAGAAAACCTGCAAGATAAAGCTGGTTTATAGCATCGTCTTCCGCTACAAGTATTTTAATTTTTTTATCTTTCACCGGTATATTGTGAGTTTGCTCGCTGCTTTTATTGATATCTCTATACTTTTCACTGCCTGTTATTACCAGAGGCAGACTTATAGTTACTTTGCTTCCTTTTTTATATTCACTTTCAAAGCTGATATTTCCATTCATTATCAAGGCGAGGCTTCGGGCGATGCTAAGACCTAGTCCTGTGCCCTGGTATTCTTTCTTGGTGGAGATATCCAGCTGGCTGAATGAATCAAACATACGCGGTATATCTTCTTTTTTCACACCAATACCGGTATCTTTAACTATGAAATTGATAATGGCGTTTTCCGGTTTGATTTTTTCGCAATCAGCTATAATTTCAACTTTTCCCTGGTTGGTAAATTTAATCGCATTACTGATCAGATTATTCAGTATTTGTACTATTTTTTTCTCATCACCGTATAAATCGACCGGAGTATTTGCTTCGATATGGTAGGTTAGTGATAGCTTTCTTGATCTTGCAAGAGGTTCAAAGGTTCTGGTTATTGAACTCAGCATTTCTTCAAGATTGAAATTGGCAAAGGTGAGTTCCACTTTGTTGGCCTCAATTTTTGAAAAATCAAGAATATCGTTGAGGATACCCAGCAAGCTTATTGAAGATATACTGATAGAATTAAGATATTCCTGCTGTTCATCAGTCATAGGAGTTTTGCTTAGTGTTCGGGTCATTCCTATGATGGCATTGAGGGGATTCCTTATTTCATGGCTCATGTTTGCCAGAAATTCTGATTTTGTTTTATTGGCTCTTTCGGCAATTTCTTTGGCTTTGAACAACTCTTCCTTATCTTTTCTTTCTGTAATATCGCGCGATACACATACGATCTCCTGCACCAGATTGGTGTTCTGATTATAAATGACCTGGTTGTTGGTTTCAAACCAAATATAAGATCCGTCTTTTTTACGAATTCTGTAGCTTTCAATAAAGGAACCGGCCCTGTTTTCGAGAAGCAGAATATGATTCTTTCTCATATTCTCAACATCATCAGGATGTATAAAATGATAAGCCGAAACACCGGCAAGCTCATCAGGATCATAACCTAACAATTTGTTGCAGGCAGGCGATACATACAAAAAGGTTCGGTCCCAGTTGTGCTTGGAGATCATATCACTTGAATTCTCAGCAAGAATTCTGTAACGCTCTTCGCTGTGCCTGATAACTTCTTCGGCCTGTTTTCGCTCGGTAATATTTCTGATTGTGCCAATAATTTTCCGTGGGAGGCCTTCATGATCGTAAATATATTTGCAGGTAAATGAGGTAGGTATCTTTTGTCCGCTTTCCTTTGTAAGAAAAATTTCATAATCTGAAAGAACACCCTTTTCATGAAGTACGGCAAGGAATTCCTCCTCCTGTTCTTTATCAATAAAAAATGTATGATCAATGATCTTATCCCTGCTGATATCAAGCATTGCTTCTATAGAAGGTGATACTTCAAGTACATTACCATTCAGGGAAAGTTCAAAATAAACATCCTGAATGTTTTCAAAAATACTCCGATACTTTTCTTCGCTTCTTTTCAGGGCAATCTGGGATTCATTGAGTTTATGCTCAATGTCAAGATGATTGATAACCTGCTGTATAACCGTAGGAAGTAGGTCAATAAAACTACTGTCTTTGATCATATAATCCAGTGCACCCAGTTTCATCATCTCCACGGCGGTTTTTTCATCACCGTGTCCTGTAATGATTATGAATGGTATTTCAATATTATCTTTTCTGAGGATTTTTATCAATTGCTCCCCGCTCATTTCATGCAGCTGGTAATCAAGAAGCAATAATGCAGAAGATTGTTCATCTTTCTTCAACCATTCAACTGCTTCGTGCCCGGAATAAAAGCCCCTTGTAGTATAATTACTTCGTTGAAGGGTTTTCTGGATTAATGTATTGAGAGATACATCATCTTCAACTACAATTATGGTGTAGTTTTCGGAAGATTTTGTAAAATATTGATTTTGCATAACGGGTTTAATTCTTGGTAAATTCCTTGTTATACTTTAAAATTAGCATATAAAGTTAGGTAATAAGAACTACCTGACAACCAATTAACAGCAAATATAATCATAAGTAGGCAATTTGCAGATTTTAAAAGAATGAGGTTTTGCGAATGGTTTAATAGTATTTTACACCCTGGTTAATGTTGAGTTCTTTAAGTAATTTTTTACTGGGCGATAAACCTTCATCATCAGCAGAATACTCAGGTTTTAACCGCTCAACAAAATACATCTTTATGGGATAATTCCTTTTGGTAATGATTTCGCCTCTTTCAGAGAAAATAAAATACTTTTTTACCAGCTTATATGTCTCTTCGGAAATATTCACTTTGTCTCTTTCGCTGGCTTCAACAATCCTGCTTGCAATATTTACGGCGTCTCCCCAAATATCATAAACGAATTTATTTTTACCTACAACGCCTGCTACCACCGGCCCGCTATGAATACCCAGCCTCAGCCTGAAACTGGGGAGGCTTTCATCGTTCTCATCGAGCAAACTAAGAGTAGTTGCCTGTATTTTCAATCCTACTATTACAGCAATAACAGCATTATGATTATTTTCTTCAGGTATGCCACCCGCACACATATAACAATCACCGATGGTTTTAATTTTTTCCAATCCGAATTGCTCTATTATCTCATCAAAAATGTAAAAGTAATTATCGAGACGGGTAACCAGTTCAATAGCCGGACTGCTTTTAGCCAGGTCAGAAAACCCAATCACATCAGCAAAAAGAATAGAAACTGAATCGTACTCCCTGGGTTTTGTATAACCTTTATCAAGAAGCTCATTGGCAATTTTCAATGGCAAAATACTTTGCAGCAACTTGTCTGTTTTGGCCTTTTCATTCTCAACGAGGATTTTCTGCATTATGATTTCATCGTTGAGAGCTTTGAGTTTTTCGGCATTCGATTTTAATTTCTTTTTTGATTCTTCAAGCTTCCGGTTAACAGCAATTTTTTCTGTAACATGCATCAGGCTTCTAACAATCTGGTCAACGAAATCATCTTCTTTAATGACATAGTCCATCGCACCCAATTTCATAAGCTCAACGGCTGTCTTCTGGCTGCCCTGACCTGTCATTACAACAAACGGGATAGAATACCCAAGTTCATTTATTTCATTCAGCAGTTTAACTGCATCACTTTCTCCAAGCAGGTAGTCAATAAGCATGATTGCATTTATCTTGCCTCCAGGAAATGTATTGATGTGATCGGATGTTTCTTTTGCACTCAGAAATGAAATACAATTAAATCCCTGCTTTTGGAGAGTTCGTTTAATAATACCATTAAGATACTGGTCATCTTCAATAATCCATACAGGAATCAGGTTTTTTTGCCCCGTTTCCGACTTCGCTTTCCTGGTTTTTGCCATGTTTTAACCTGCATTTGGAATTTCTACTATTTCAAGAAAATAACCCAGTCTCTTAACTACATCAATGAATTTTTCATAATCGATAGGTTTCACGATATAACTGTTACAGCCCAGTTTATGACAAAGTTCAACTTCGGCAGGTGCATCGGTAGTAGTTATCATTATGATGGGAATTTTTCTCAGCACCTGATCCGATTTCATTTTTTCAAGCACCTCCGTACCATCAACCTTTGGCATCTTAATATCCAGCAAAACAATATATCCTTTGCCAGGATCTGCAAGTTCTCCTTTGCTGATCTGTTTGAAAAAATTAAGAACTTCGTCTCCATCCTTAAAATGAATGATAGGGTTAATTAAACCCGATTTGCTGAGATTTCTTTTGATGAGAAAAGCATGTCCTTCATCATCCTCGGCAATAATAATGGTTACATTTTTATTCATAATGCGGGAATAATTACCTGTACTTTTTATGTTTATTTAAAACGTGGCCAATTTATCAAAAATTTCTTTAAACTATTTACGGGATTTCTCTATTTGAAGTTACTTTTTACGAATAACTAAAAAATAACAGATATTTTTCCTGTTGGTTTTTCATTTACAGGATTTATAACTTACGAAAGTTATTAACAGCCATCGTATGACGCAAGAAATCCTAACTAAATTTAGCAAATATAAATCAATAAGGAACAGATATGAAATAAAAAAACGGGCTTTGCAAAGCCCGTTGGATTAAACCAGTAAGTTCTTATCGTCTGTTATCTATAAGAAAGGTGAGATCTTCTATGGCCTTCTGAAGCAATTCCATGCAGGTTTCGCTCTTTACCAGGTAATTGTATATACCCATTTCCTGAACCCTCGCTATCAGATCAACATCTTTCTGGGAGGAAACCACAATAACCTCTGTTTGCGGACTGTTTTCCTTGATTGCATGGATAAGTTCTTCGCCTGCAATATCAGGAAGCATCATATCGGCAATTACTATTTCCGGATGCTTGTCAAGGTTTTTCAGAAGTTCTTCACCATAGCTATAATTAGTAACTGATACATTCTTAACTGACCCCAAACAAAGTTTAAGCAACATACCTTCGGTTTTGTTGTCTTCAATTACAAATATTTGCTTTTTCTTGCTGGTATTCATGATATTATATATTTGGAGAAAGTACGCTAAACTAAGAAAAACCCGAACACTTAATTACCGAGTTTTACTTAAAAACAAGATTTTATGCCGATTCCGGGAATTATTTGTGGTTTCAGAACTAATCGGCAATTGATACAACTCCAACGGCGCAACCTTCTTTCCCATCCTCAAAGTAGAAGCTGAAAGTGTAGATTCCGCTCATGGAAACAGGAAACAAAATCACAGGAATATGCCTGTTCTGTTCAACCACATAAGATGTAACCACCAGGTCGTCATTCTGGTTTCGGATACTCACAATTACCTTACCCTGGTATTCAGATGCATTGCAGGCAAAGATCTTGTATGTATTTCCGCTGGTTAGAGGAAGTTTAAAACTTACCTGTGGGAGTGTTTCTCCCCTGGCTCTTGAAGGAAGTTGTATGGGCCAGCTTTTTATAAACCTTGCATCTTCCAGTTTGCTGTGGCATATTTGCAGGAGGGCATCTCCGCATTGCGAGTAACTCTTATTGACAGACAATACAAGGAAAATCAAACTAAAAAGTAAAATATATTTTTTCATTTTAAATCGTTTTTGGTGTTTTACAATTCTTTTCAGTGTTAAATAAGGCATAGTCATTCAATTATCAGCTCGGTTTCGTTTCATTCAATAATTTTATTACGAACAACCGCTATGGCATTAGCAATATTTCTGACTGTTTCGTCGCTGATATCTACTTTGCTTCTTGAATTGTCAACAACTACAAGCATACCGTCAGATTCTCTTATGGATGGTTCGGCGTATTGATAGGTAATGGTTACATTATCAAATTCTTTTTTAACTGTCATAAGGTCTTCAATGAGTTCATCCAGACCGGAATCTGCGCCATAAAAATTCATTAACAAAAGCAGGTTATCAAGTACTTTTTTCTGCTCACCTATTCTTTTATTAATAGTTTCTCTGTTGGCTTCAGTAGTTTGTGCATGTGCAGCAATGTAAAGGCTTTCAATCCAGGTACCTGCAGAAATAAGTACGGCAATATTGCTTCTTCCCTGGTCAATCAGGTATCTCGACATTTTATCAAAACCTGTATTGGTGATAAATAAAACAGAATCAACATTTTTACTGCTTTCTGATAGTCTGTTTAATGTTGCATAATCAAAGAATTGTTCTACTCTCAGATCACCGGCCAGTTCCCTGATATTGCTTAGGTATCTTAAAGTTGCAACGGTACGATCATATATGTTCATATATATCAGGTCAGTGCCGTAAACTCCAATATTGAGTGCACGCTGAAAGTTGGTATTGTAATTACTTATATTACCTGCAGGGTTTAATAGATCCTGCGAATAAACAACTCCGGATTTCTGGAGAATTGAGGTAATTTCAACCGGGTTAGGCACGGAAGAAATAACTTCGGCAATCATGGCATTGTTGAGCCTTAAATCACCTTCACTGAAAGAATCGGAGAGCAAATCTGATGCTTCCTGCCTTTGACCTTGCTGACACCCTGACATAAATTGCCCCAGGATAAGTAACAAGATTACCAGTATTGTTTTTTGTTTTTTCATAATGATGGTTTTTTTGTTCTGTGTATAGTGCAATTAGGTTTTACGATATTTGAAACATATTGGTTATGCAAATAACCCATTTTAACAGTAACTAAAAATTCAATTGAAATTTGTGTTCGATAAAATCCTTTCATCTTCCAGGTCCTTGTAAAACAGCTTTTTTCCTATGGGATTCTTTTCATTTTCATTTAATGATGATTTACTATTGCCGGAATTTCTTTCAAAAAACAAAAGAAGCTTTTTGAGAATATCGAAATACAAGGCCAGATATGCTATTAATGTGAAAAACCATAGTATGGTAATATTCAGGTAGAAGGTAGGGACCAATCTTCCTGCAATGTTTTTATTCGGTGCCAGGAAATGCGACCTGAAACTGAGCAAACGCCTGTCAGAAGGGTCGAGATATACCGGGTCTATCTTTTGAACAAGTTTATTTCCGAGCCTTACAAGGGGTAGGGGAGCGTATGTATTTTTAACGAATGCCGCAAGGGGCGAGTTATAATTTTCATCATACCATTGCTGGTACTCCTTCCTTTTCTCAGGGGTGCTCACCATTTCAGAAATTTGCCTGTCGATAATGGAGTTGACCCTGTTAAAGTTTTCACTGTAAAAACTTTCCAGTTTTTCAAGGTAAAAAAGAATTGCATCAGCCGTATTCAAATTAAAATTTTCCGGACTTATGCTGCTTACATCTTCGAATATTATCTGATGATGGTCAGCATAAAATGAACTATTTTCCTTTAATATTTCATTGTGGAGAAGAAGAATGTCAGCTTTTTTTAAAGGGTCATCATCTCCTGCAATAACTCTCGATTTATATGATTCAACGTATCCTTTTAACTCCGGAATGTAATACACATTTTTAAAATTGAAAGCACTCTCAAGCTTTCGCATATCATAAAAGTGTTTTTCATAATCATTATTCATAAACTGATTTACAGCAAGTGCTTCAAAAGCCCAACGGGATGGCATTATTTCGGCAATAACAGGAACCTTTTCACGTCCACCCCCGAGGTTAAAGTTGATCCTGTCGAAACTGAACATGGCCCCGGTAAGCACCATTTGAGGTATAATTAAAAAGGGAATAATGATATAAATTGTAACTGCTGAATTGAATGCAGATGAAATATTGAGCCCGATTACATTGGCCAGGGCAGCTAATGAAAAGAATACCAGCCAGTACTCAAAGTACATCCCTTTGATGCCCAGCACACTGTTACCAACCCATATAAACAATATTGCCTGAATGGCTGAAATGAGAAAAAGAATATTGATTTTAGAGATCAGATAGCTGCTTCTGCTGAGGTTCAGGAACGATTCGCGTTTGAGTATTTTCCGGTCTTTGAAAATTTCCTCGGCACTAACAATCAAGCCTGTAAACAGTGCCACAATCGTACACATAAACAGGTAGGGCATTATGTTGGCATTCTCTCTGAAAATATAAACACCAGATGCCGGATCGTCGATATACCTGATAATATAGGCCAGCAAAAATGCCAAAACCGGGGCCTCAAGTAAATTCAGAAGGATGTATTGCCTGTTGGCAAGTTTGGAACTGATATCGCGTCTGAAATAGATATTTAACTGCCTCCACCAGCCTTGTTTCATATACGTGGCGGGCAGGTCTGTTTTCTTTTGCAGTTCTTTTTCCGGCTTGTAAAAATTTTCAAAATACCTTGCCCACTCCTTAGGCTGTACTTTTCTCAAGCCTGTTGTTTTGCCATACTCATCAACAATTTGAGATTCAATGATGTTAAAGATGGCTTCAGGAGTAACATTACCGCATTTGGGGCATTCGCCCACATCGCTGTTGATCTGGTTATCAATTTTTTTAAAGTAGATAGCAGCCTCCACAGGATTACCATAGTAGATTTGCACACCACCATCATCAAGAATAACTACCTTATCAAACATTTTAAAGATTTCAGATGAAGGCTGGTGAATTACAACAAAAATGAGTTTTCCCCTTACTGTAAGCTCCCTCAGCAATTCCATTACATTTTCAGAATCGCGCGAAGAAAGACCAGATGTGGGTTCATCCACAAAAAGTACTGAAGGTTCGCGAATAAGTTCAAGTCCGATGTTGAGTCTTTTGCGCTGGCCTCCGCTGATCTTTTTATTCATGGGGTTGCCTACTTTCAGATTCCTTATTTGGTATAACCCCAGACTGGTAAGCATTTTATCAACCTTTTCGGTGATCTGTAGTGTTGAATGATCTCTGAATACCAGCATGGTGCTGTAAAAGAGATTTTCATAAACAGTGAGCTCTTCAATCAGCAGGTCATCCTGGGGAATATAACCAATTACCCCTTTTATTTTTTCTTTGTCGGAGTGTACATTTATGGTGTTGATATTTACTTTTCCATGCGATGGGTTCTCTGACCCCGAAAGAACATTCAGCAAAGTAGTTTTTCCGGATCCGCTGTTGCCCATAATTGCCACCATTTTACCCGAAATTTCGCTGATGTTGATTTTTTCAAGCCCCATGCAGCCGTTGGGAAAAATATGGCTTACATTCTCGACACTAAAGAAAATATTGGTTTCTACAGTGTCCGAAATAAATTTTGCGACTATGTCGCTGTAAAAAATGGGTTTGCCAATGGGTTGTTTAAGAACTGAACCATTTGCAAAATTATATATCCGGCCTGATTTTACAGGTAGTCCGTTAAGCATCAATTCACTGTTGCCGGTATATTTTAAAAAATACAAATCAACGCTTTGCACCCTCAGGATGATAATGCTGCCACTAAGTTGATGCGACAGGATAAAATGTGAGTTTATATTTTGATTTGGATACGAGTGAGAAATGAGTATCTCCGGGATATCGAGTTCCTCAGATTCCTCCCTGATAACAAAGCCCGAGATTGCCTTATACTCCTGTTTGCTTATATTAAATACTTCAGAAACGGTGTTGATAATTGCCATTCTTTGTGGTGTAAAATTCTGATCAGAATTAATCAGCTCCAGCAATCTGATCAGAACTACCACCTTTTGTTTCTGGGCAAGAGTTCGATTGATTTTTTTTGCAATACCCAGGATTTTTACAGAGTCTTTTACCGAAGTTAATTTCACCTCTCCGGAATCATTTTCCTCCCTGGTTTTTCCTTCCTGTAAAATGTAACTATCAAACAGTTTTAAATATTCATTAACGGAGCTTTCGCTGAGCTGTTGCTTTAAAAAGCTTTCCACAAATTCTCTTTCCCTCAATGACAAACCAACATCCTGCCTTGCAATGATGGCAAAGAGTTGCATCAGGGCTTTGAGAATTTCTTCACTCATGACTGATTCAATTTAGCAGAAATACAATAGTTTAGTAGCTATGCATTTCGTAAGGTATATCTACAATCTCAAAATATTCTTCACCGGCTTCTTCCATGTCCTCATCATCTGCATGATAAAACCATTTCACCAGTACTTCGTGTCCTTCCTTTGAAAGGTGTTCAAAATATATCAAAATATCGAGAATCATTTTGGATGATGCTGTATTAAAATAATCGAGCCTGAATATCACTTCAGAACGTGGATTAGGCCTCTGGATATATTCTTCAATTGTTTGTAAAATCGTTGCATAAAAACTCAGAACATCTTCAGGCAATGATCTTCCTGAAAACTCGAAAACCCCGTTTTTAGCATCTATAAACACATCAGGGGTATCCTCAGTCCCTCTTATTTTTATTACTTCCATTTCAGTTATATATTATTGCTTTGGTGTTTTCTTGAAATTTTGGTCCTCAAGGTGTAAAATGATTTTTTTTCATCAATCTCAATAAAGTTGTAATCGAGCTTCTCTCCGGTTTTCCTTGCAATATCTATCAGTCCAAGCCCTGCACCACCCTTTTCTGAGAGTGTAGCTTCGCGCATTTGCTTTTTATAAAGTTCCTTCAGGCCATTTTTATCCAGATTGTTTATTTTATCCAGAAATTCTGTAAGTTCAGGAACCCTGGAATTTTCTATTAAATTTCCGGTAAGAACATGATAGTCTTCGTTATCAGGCCCCACTCTGCCAATGATAAAAATTCCACTTCCGGAGTAACCCTTATCTTTTAAAATTCTGATATCCTCCGCATGTTTACTTAAGTTTTGCAAACATTCTACCATCACGTGAAATACTTTCTTTTTCATGTTTGCATCCTCGCTGTAACTATCCATCTTATTTTCGGTAAGCGAAGTAAAGGCTTTGGTGATCTGATGCGTTATTTCACCCTCGTAAACCAGTGTGAAATTATTGGCCAGCATTTCCTTATGGAAACTGTAAACAAGTTCTTTGTAATCAAATTTTTCCATCTCTATTATTTACAATTAGTTATGATTATTTTTTTTATATCTTAACCTGATAGTCTGATCATAAGCGGATTCCTATGAGCAAAACATCATCAATCTGGTTTCCTTTTCCGAGCCATTTTTTAAAGTCATTATTGAAAATGTCATAGATCTTATGCATGGGTAAAGCATTATTCTCAACAACAATCTCCTTAATTCTTTTTGGTAAATATTTGGTACCGTGTGGTCCGCCAAACTGATCAGGCAGTCCATCGGAAAAAAGGTATATTAAATCATTTTCTGAAATATCAATACTGTAGTTTTTAAAATCAGGTTCAGGTTTGCCCGGCATGGAAATTCCACCTATTGCTGATCTTGTGCCTTTGTATTCATATAAAGCGCCATCATGAACATGATAAAGGGGCCTGTGAGCTCCGGAAAACTCCAGCTTCCTGTTTTTGGTATCAATTTTACATAATGCTATGTCCATTCCGTCCCTGGCACTCGCACCTTCCATATTCTGACGTAGTGTTTGCTTAACCCCCTCATGCATTTCATGCAGAATTTCATCAGGACTCAGATTATCAGTCCGGCTTACAATCTGGTTGAGGGTAAAATAGCCAATGAGCGACAGCATGGCACCCGGCACACCATGACCTGTACAATCAACAGCAGCAATATAAATAAACTCATCTTTTTTATACAGCCAGGGAAAATCTCCGCTTACAATATCGCGTGGCAGATAATACATAAACGAATCAGGGAAGCATTCCTTCATTAATCGCTGGCTGGGCATAATTGCATTTTGCAGACGAAAAGCATAGTTTATACTGTCGGTTATTTTGGCGTTCTTATGCTTTATCTCTTCCTGGATCTCCTTTAACTCACTGATATCATGAAGTATAAACAATATGGTTTCAAGATGGTTATCCTCACCGCATTCGGGAATAGCATTCAGGCTCATTATTTTTTTATCAGAAGTGGCCATGAATGTAATTTCCTGATGTATTTTTTTCCTGGTTTTACAAACTTTATCTGCAATTTTATTAATAGCACCGGTAAGGTCACTGGGAAGCTCTGTTTTAGTTATTTGTTTTTTGAGTATTTCCTCCGCTTTTATACCGGTGTAGGCTTCAAGTGCCGGATTTGCATAAAACAGATTTTTTTGAGTATCAATTCTAAGGATGATATCAGGAGAGTTGTCGGAAAGGGTTTGCATTTGCCCCCTCATTCTTTGTTCCTTTTCAGCTCTTTTCCTTTCGGTGATGTCGCTGGTATTGAGAATCAGGCCATTTATGGCATTGTCATATAAAAGATTACGGCCGGTGGTTTCCAGAAAAATTGTTGACCCGTTCTTATGTCTGAAGCTATACTGTATAGTTTGCGATTTTCCAGGAAACCTTAACAGATCATCAAACATCTGATCAATTATGCTTTTGCCGTTCTCAGAAATCTGACCCATATCTTTCTCTTCAAACATCTCTTCTTCCGAATAGCCCAGGATATTTCGGGACGAGGGGCTGACATATTTCAGTTTTTTGTTTTGATCATAGATGAAGATCAGCTCTGAAGCATTCTCAAGCAGCGAGTAAAGCCTTTTCTGGCTCTGATTTACTTCCTGGATCTTCTCCTCAAGGTGTGCATTGGCTTTTTCGAGTTCCTCCTGGGTTACAATCATTTCCTCGGCATTCTGCCGCAGTTGTTCTTCATTCTGCCGCAATTCCTCTGTCATGGTTTGTGCCTCGTAGAGCAGTTTTTCTGTCTTTTCAGTGATTTTAAGATTGAAAACTGTGCGGGCTACAATTTCAGCTATAGATTTGATGAATGCTATTTCATGAGTTTTAAATTCTTTTACAGAAGCAAATTCAAAAGCACCCTGAAGCTTTTCTTCCATAAACATCGGCACAATGAGTAAACTATGAGGTTTTTTATCGCCAATTAATCCGGAACTGATGCTAACATAATTTTCCGGTATTTCGGTACGGTAAATGATGTCTCTTTCAATGGCAGCCTGACCCACAAGTCCTTCACCAATTGAAATTTCAGCTTGTAAGAACTTTCTGCGGTTATAGGCAAAGGTTGCTGAAATTCTGAGCCTGGAAACATCTTCATCGTAGATGTAAAAAATACCCTGCAAAATGCCCATATAACGGATTAAAGCCTCCAGCACTTCGTAAGAAAGATCATTCAGATCAGTATGCATCCGCAAAATCTGGCTGATTTTATCCTTTCCGGTCATCTCCCAGTTTTGCAGAGATTCTTTTTCATTGTTTTGCTTTAGCTTATCTCTCAGGTTTAGCAGAGTATATGCCAGATTATCGGACTCATCAGCAACATCAAACTCTACATCATAATTCCCGTTTGTAATATGCCCGGCAAACAAGGCAATGTCATGTGTATTTTGTTCCGTGATTATGAGTTTCTGCTTTAACTCATTAATAAGTTTTTGCCTGCTTTCCAGGTAATTGTAAAAAATCCAGGATAATACTGCCAAAGAAACCGGCAGCAGCACAATCACAATGAGCAAGGGATTCTGTAAGTGAATGAATCGTATGGATGACAGATTAAATCCCAGTCCCTGTCTTCCTGATTCCAATGCCCATGTAAGTAAAAGAAAAAAAAGTCCTGCAAAAAAAGAATACAGAACAAACTGTCTTTTACTAATGATTTCCTGATGGACTATATGTCTCAAATTCATTGTTTTAACAAAGGAATAATACCGTCATTTCTATATGTTTTACCTACAGAGACAAAAATAGCTTTTAAAGAACATGAAAATCCCTGTGTTTTACGCATTTTTCGCAGGATTAATCCAGGTTAAATAACGGGATGAGATTTTCGGAAATGCTTTCCAGTAATTTAATATCCTGTTGGCTGAAAGGCCTGAATGATGCCAGCTCAACGACTGCAAAAGTTTTTCCTTTTCGATCTTTCCAGGGAAAGATCAGCAAACAGCCGGGATCAGACTGACCCAGACCTGACCGGACATTCAAATAACCTTCAGGAAGTTCGTCAATGTAATGATGTTTGCCGTACTGTGCAACCTGTCCAATCAACCCTTCACCCAAATCAAACTCTGCCGGATCATTATCGCATACAGGAATTGCAAAGGCAGCCAATAACCTGAATGTGGTCTTTTTTTCAGCATTGCCGGCTTTAAGAAATATTTCAGCCTGCGTAAGCTCGTATACCTTAGATATACAGCTTAATATCTTTTTCCCAATAATCTTTTCAGAATTTCCCGAATAACTGGTAACATCTTTTTCAATGCAACTTATAAGTTTTTGTCTTTTGACTTCATAAATATTTTTTACTGATTCCTCGCTGGTTTGGTCATTGGCTTTTGTTGAAGGTTTTTCTTTATGAGACTTTAATGAATCGGAACCGCACTTCTGATCTGCTGAAATGGTATTTTTTGCATTTAACCTTATAAACTCCTTCCATGTCAATACAGTTAATATCAAAAAACTTATGATTAGCAGGATGCTGATTGAAATAATAACACGATTAAAAGAAGGATAAACCTGCTCAGGAAAATCTACAAACTCAGTATAATATTTCATTAATTTAAGCTGGTAAAAAATGATCCATCCCATAGCCAGCAGAAAAAGTTTCAATCCGAAATAAATATAAATTTTGGTATACCTCACAGTTTTGGTGGTATTAATGTTTTTATGTTTTGAATAGAATTATATATATAATTAAATGTGTTTACAATTTGCATAAAAAACTGAATATATCATTAACCGGAAAAATATGGTCAACCTTCCCGGTTCTTTCAATCGCCGCCATGGGCATCACAGGGATCTGTGCTTCCATCGGATCCTGAACAATAGTTAATCCTCCGGTTTGTTTGATAGCTTTAAGGCCATAAGCCCCATCCTTATTGGCACCGGAAAGAATTATTCCGATTAACTTTTCTCTGAAACAATAAGCTGCAGTTTTAAATGATAAATCAATCGCAGGCCTTGAATGGTTTACCGGCTCTTCAGTAGAAAGGGCAAATCTGCCGTTCACTTCAATAAACAGATGATAGTTGGCAGGGGCAAGATAAACATATCCTGGCCTGATGCTCGATTTATCTTCGGGTTCAATAACAGGTAAATTAGACTTCTGGGAAAGAGCCTCAACAAATCCATGCCTTACATGCTTAAGCCTGTGTAAAACAAGAACTATCGGAATTTTAAAATCCTGAGGCAACTTTGCAAGCATCTGATTCACAACCTGAAAACTCCCTGCAGAACCCCCGATTATTACTAGTCTGTAGTTCATAACAGCATCCCCGGTATATTTTTCTACAATTAAAAACCCTTTCAATAGGGCCTTTTCTGAAAAATCTTTTCCTTTTTGTTGAATACCAGATATCTGCTAAAATCATCGCAAAAGGAGATATCCTCTTTATTTCCGATTGCAAGAAAACCACCCGGTAATAAACTTCCGGTAAACAGACCCAGCATTTCATTCTGGTATTCCGGGGTGCAATATATGAAATAATTTCTGCACAGAACTAGGTGTAAACCCTTAATTTCATTGGTTTCTGAACCGTTGAAAACTTCGTATCTCAGATTTTTGTAAAGTTCATCTTTAAATACAAATCGGTTATCTTTTCTGTTAAGATACCTTGAAATTGGGGCATTTTCATTACTGGAGAATCTTTTATAGTTGCTTTCAGAAATTTCCAGTTGTTTATCCTGGTAGGTTTTTCTTCTTGTTTCACTGATGCTTAATTCATTTAAGCCGGTAACAAGTACAGAAGTTTTTTCATACAAACCTGCTTCGTATAATATAATGGCAATACTTAAGACTTCTTCCCCTGAAGAACAACCTGCTACCCAGATCCGGATTTTTTGATTGTTTTTGTTAAGAACGGGTAAAACATCATCGCGAAAACTTCTCCAGAAGGCAGGATCTCTGAATAATTCTGAACAGGAATAGGACAACTGGCTTTGAAAAACCGGGAAAAACGAACTCCTGGTTTCAAGCAAATGGATCAATGCATCAATATCTTTCAGATGATTTCTTTGAATTACAGCTTCAATTTTTCTTATTAGAGAAGTGGCTGCATAAGATCTGAGATCAAAATTATACAGCCTTGAAGTTACATGGTTAAGTCTTCTTAATCCCAGTATACCAATGCTTATTTCTTCCCCCGGAAATGGTTTCATGGCGATTAGTTTATATAAGAACGCAGCAAATTTAAAAAATTAATGTTTGAATGATTTATGTGTAAAACGGCTTTTGTTAAAAGAGAAACGAGACAAAAGGTTTTTCAAAAATATTATTCTGACACTTTCATCTTAATTCTATCTTTGCAGCAAAGCTTCTGCCGGTATTACCCGAAAAAATTTATACGTATTTTCTGGCAGAAAACTTATAAACTGAAATAAATCTTATGAAGTTATGAAAGCATCCGTAGAAATAAGTATGTATCCGCTTGGAAGAGAATTTATACCTGACATTAAGGATTTTATTGACTGCCTGAAAATGCATGAACAGATCATTGTGGAGGTAAACGGTATGAGTACACAGATTTTTGGAGAATACAGAACCATTATGCAAATATTGACAGATGAAATTGAAAAGTCTTTTGAAAAGCACGGTAAAAGTGTTTTTGTTATGAAGATCATCAATGCTTTTTTGCAGAAAAAACAAAAGTAAAAACGATAAGTGGTAAAGAAAATAGCAATCACCGGACCTGAATCAACAGGAAAATCAAATCTGGCAAAACAACTGGCAGAACACTTTCAAACGGTTTATGTGCCTGAATTTGCGCGTGATTATATCAACGGCTTATCGCGAAGTTACAACCAGAACGACATTATTCATATTGCCGAAAACCAGCTTATGAATGAAAGGAAATCTATGTTAAATGCGAACCGGTTTCTTTTTTGCGATACCGAACTGATCGTAACCAAGGTGTGGAGTTTACATAAGTACAAAAACTGTCATCCGTGGATACTGGAGCAAATAGAAAAGAACCCCTGTGATCTTTACCTGCTCTGCGATGTAGATCTACCCTGGGAGTTTGATGTTCAGCGCGAGCATCCACATCTTCGTCAGTTTTTCTTCGATTGGTATAAGAATGAACTGGAAAATTATGACTTCAACTATGAAATAGTATCCGGTGAGGGAGAAAAAAGAATACAAAATGCCATCCATATAATTAACCACTTTTTTGGCGACAGAAATGACTGATGTAAAACTATACAGACAGTATGCTCATTTGCATTTTATTGTGGTTTTGCTTGGATTTACAGCCATACTGGGAGCATTAATTACCATAGATGCCATTCCATTGGTGTGGTTGAGAATGTTTTTTGCTGCCATTGGTCTGTTTGTTTATCTCAGGTTAAAAGGAGTAAAAATCTGGCTGCCGCTAAAGGAACAAATACATCTCTACCTTATAGGCCTTCTTGTTGCCCTGCACTGGATCACTTTTTTTCATGCCATAAAAGTTTCAAATGTTTCGGTTACACTTGGTGTATTTGCATCCACAACTTTGTTTACCAGTTTTCTGGAACCGGTGCTTCAAAAAAGAAAAATACTGTGGCTGGAAGTTCTTATAGGGTTCGTGATAATTTTCGGAATTTACCTCATTTTTCAGTATGAAATGGAATATGTGGAGGGAATCCTGTTCTCACTTTTATCAGCCTTTCTCAACGGTTTGTTTGTGGTTCTGAACCGGAATATAAGCCGCAGGTGGAATCCTGCCCTGATAAGCTATTATGAAATGATCGGGGGATTTGCCGGAATAACTGTATTCCTTATCATTGCAGGCACAATGTCATTACATTTATCAGACATGACATCGCAGGACCTTTTGTGGATACTGGTGCTTAGCTTTTTGTGTACATCATATGCATTTGCTGCCATAGTAGAGATTATGAAGGAGTTAACGGCCTATTCAGTGGTACTGGCGGTAAATCTTGAACCGGTCTATGGTATTTTCCTGGCTTTCCTTTTCTTCGGCGAAACGGAAAGAATGTCGGGCGGGTTTTATCTGGGAACTATAATTATCTTAATTTCAGTATTTACCTATCCTTATTTAAAGCGAAAGTTTAGCTTTAAGAAGTTCTGAAGCATCTTTACCGGCACATGCTACAAAACCGGGATTTTTTAAAATTTCTTTGTTATAAAGAAGCTCTGACCCATCGGGCCAGGTAAACAGATCGCCACCGGCGGCAATCAGAAGGGCATGACCCGCAGCAGTATCCCATTCCCATATTTTATCGTTTCGGAGGTAAAAATGTGCCTTGCCTTCTGCTACCAGCCCAAACTTTAGTGCACTGCCCGCATGAATAGTTTTAAGCGCATTCTCATGACCAAATAATTTTCTGATGATCTCTGCATTGCCTTCATCAATGTGCGAGCGGCTTGCGGCAAGAATCCTGTTGTCAGCGGGTACTGAAGGGCTCAGCCTGGAAAAATTTTCATCAGGTTTGGAAAAATCTTTTTCAGAAAGCATTTCTGCTTTTTGAAGATCAGTGATCTTGAATGCTCCTGCATTCTGCATACCCAAATATCCGAAGTTCAATGCCGGTGCCGTAACGATACCCGCAATGGGCTTTGATTTGTGAATCAGTGCAATATTTACAGTAAACTGATCATTACGGTTTACAAATTCTTTGGTACCATCCAGGGGGTCTATCATCCATAAATATTCCCAGGATTTTCTTTGCGAATAACCGGGCAAGGGTTTTTCTTCGCTGATTATAGGAATACCAAATCGGCTGAGCGCATTAATTATGATTTCATTGGCTCTTTGGTCGGCAAGGGTAAGGGGAGAGCCGTCAGCTTTATGCTCAACTTTAAAGCCCTTTTTGTAAATATTCATAATCTCCTTGCCGGCTTCAAGCGCAGCCCTGAATGCAGTAAAAAGAATTTTCTGGTCAATGATCAAATCCGGTAAGTTTTATGGTTGAGTATTAAAGCAAATATAGTGTTTTGGAAAGAATAGTTATATTCTTTTTGATATTAAGCCGGATGAAAACATTTGAAAAGAAATCTTGTTTATTTAATGCTTTCTGATGTATTTCAAACGTCAACAAATAAAGTTCCACTCAAAAATTAAATGTCATGCAAACAAAAATTAAAATTAATCTTCGTTTTTTAGTTATTCTTATCTCTCTTTTCTTTATTTCTCAACCTATTATGGCTGATCATCACAAAAATTTACATGACTTTCAGGTAAAAGATATTTACGGCGATGAATTTGATCTTTCTCAATTAAAGGGCAAAAAAGTTATGGTTGTTAATACCGCTTCCAAATGCGGCTTAACACCCCAGTTTGAATCACTGGAGAAGCTTTACCGTACCTATTCATCTGAGAATTTTGTTATTATAGGTTTTCCTGCCAACAATTTTATGAATCAGGAGCCCGGAACCAATGAAGATATCATAGCGTTTTGTGAAGAAAACTACGGTGTTACTTTTCCCATGATGTCTAAAATTTCTGTAAAGGGCGATGATATTCATCCTTTATATCAATGGCTTACACAAAAAGAAAGGAATGGTGTATCAGATTCTGAAGTTGCCTGGAACTTCCAGAAATATCTTATTGATGAAGAAGGAAACCTTGTAAAATATTTTTCTCCCAGGCAAGATCCGCTTTCTGAAGAGATAATCAACTGGATAAAGGGATAAACCCTGCAAACTTACTATGCTAACCCGCCTGGTTTGAATGAAATCAGGCGGGTTTATTTTTTGTCTTAAAAAACCGCCGGGCATTATAAAATCAATTATTTTTGTGGGTTTGGTTATTGATTCGCCAAAATATTTTTTTTGCTATTAATTATGAGCGATATCTTTGGTAGTAAAGTACTTGTGTTTGCAATCACTGAAAATCCGGTGCTGGGTTTTCTCATCGAGCCTTTTGCTGTAAGCATAAGTGCCAAAGGTCAGTTTGGGTATGATTTCAAAAAAATAGTAAAAAACACTTCTTATGATTATTTTGACAGCTTAACTTCTGAAGAAATTGCTCTTGTTGATGTGTTGGATAAATACAATGACGACAACCTTCAAAAGCGTTTCAATCCTGCTCACACAAAAACCCGCACATTTTATGATAAACTGGAGCCGGATTATGTAAAAAAACATATGAGGCCCTTTATCGACAGGGTTTTATATGAAGTTGTTGCCTTAATGATTAAAAGCCATACACCATTATTTTACAAAGGGGATAACGCTGAAAGAATAAAGGAAAAGCCCTTGAAGCTGAAACAGGAGATTGCCGATACCTGTTTTCATTTTGAGAAACTATCTGACAAAACACTTTACAGGCTCCAGATAAAATTACCTGAAAAGGATCTTCTCCTTTTCAACAGCAACGCACAGCTCATTGCAGAGAAACCATGCTTGCTTCTGTTCAATGATGAATTGTTCAGGTTTAATCCCGAACTGAACGGAAAGATGCTGGAACCATTTATCAGAAAAGAATTTCTTGAAGTACCCCAAGCATCAGAAAGGCAGTTCTATAAAAAATTCGTACTGAAAAGTATCTCAAACCATTCCTTTACCAATAAGGGCTTTGAAGTAAAAACTTTTGATGAAAAACCTGAACCGGTTCTTAAAGTTGAAGAACACTGGCAGGGCGATATCATGCTTGCGCTTTATTTCAGGTATGGTAAGGGTATGGTTTTTTTTCGCGGAGACGGCATCCTGTCCGAAGTTAAGTTCATAGACCAATGGCCACGGTTTCATTTTGAAAAATTAGAAAGAAATTTTGAATTTGAAAATGAAATTTCAGAATTTCTGAAAGAACTTGGGCTTGTTAAAAAGGATGGACCCTTTCTTACCCTGGAAAACAGTCCGGAAACCCAGTCAAATGATGATGTTCTGAGAAGCAAGGCACAAATACACATTTTGATCGATTGGCTGAATGATCATCATGAAAGTATTGAAAAGAAAGGATTTGTGCTGGAAAAGGAAATCTCACATAGAAAGTATTTCTCAGGTCTGACAGAGCTTAAGCTGGAATCCGAGGAGAAATTTGATTGGTTTGATCTGGCAGGGAAAGTCAGATTCGGTGAGTTTGAAGTACCGTTTATCAGCCTCAGAGAAAATATCCTTAAGGGAGATAGAGAATTTGGGTTGCCTGACGGAAGTATCGCACTAATCCCCCAGGAATGGATGAGTATGTTTCATGATATACTGAAATTTGCCGCTAAAAAAGGAGACCATTTGCAGGTAAAAAAATACCATTTTTCTTTACTCTCAAAATTAAATGAGACGGGAATAAAAATACCAGTATTCAACCTCACGGATGCAAAGCAGAATCGCGTTTTGCCTGAGCTTAAAAACGTAAAAATGCGTCCATACCAGGTTGCTGGTTACAATTGGATGATGTTTCTAAATGAAAATAATCTGGGTGGTTGCCTCGCAGATGATATGGGACTTGGAAAAACCCTGCAGGCATTGGCTTTACTTTCAAACGTGCATCTTAATGACAGGGTGGTTGATTTAAACAGTATTCTTTATGAATCAGAAGAACCAAAGCCTGGTATGCAACTGGGATTATTTGATTCATACGAAAATCACTTTTCTGAATTTTTGCCGGGTAAAACTTCTTTAATCGTAATGCCTCTTTCCCTGATTCATAATTGGATTGAAGAAGTCAAAAGATTTTCTCCCCATCTCAGAGTTTTTAAGCATACCGGCACCAACAGGCCTGCAAATACGCAAATATTCAGCAATTATGACCTGATTCTTACAACCTATGGTACTGTAAGAAACGATATTGAAATGCTGAAGAATTTTTATTTCTGCTATGTAATTCTGGATGAGAGCCAGATCATAAAAAATGCATCATCCAAAATATTTTCAGCAATCAAAAATCTGCATAGCCAAAACAGGCTTGTACTTTCGGGTACACCTGTAGAAAATTCACTTACGGACCTCTGGTCACAGTTCTCTTTCATAAATCCTGGTATGCTGGGAAGCCTTAATTTCTTCAGAAACGAGTTTGTTATTCCCATTGAGAAAAAACAGGATGAAAAAGCAGCACAAAAGTTGCAGAAACTCATTCGCCCTTTTATTTTGCGCAGAACCAAAAGTCAGGTAGCCAAAGAATTACCCGATCTCGTTGAAAAAGTGCACTACTGCGAAATGACTCCTGAACAGGAAAGCTATTACGAAACCAAAAAATCTGAGATCAGGAACGCAATTTTAAAAGGGGTAGATGAACGGGGAGTTGATAAGACCCGGTTTGTGGTTCTCAGTGGTTTGACCAGGTTAAGACTGATTGCCAATCACCCTTCTATTGTAGATCAGGATTACAGTCACCTGTCTGGTAAGTATACCGAAATTATCCGAAGTGTAGAAAAACTTATGGCAGAAGACCACAAAGTGCTTATTTATTCACAATTTGTAAAGCATCTGAATTTATTTAAAAACTACTTTGATGAAAGTAATTATCCCTATAGTTTTCTTACCGGAAATGTTGCGGAAAAGGACAGAAAAAAGGTGATCAATGATTTTCAATCCAGGAGCGACATCAAATTGTTTTTGATTTCCCTCAAAGCAGGAGGGGTGGGGTTAAATCTTACCGGGGCCGATTATGTATTTGTACTTGACCCCTGGTGGAACCCGGCTGTGGAGAACCAGGCCATAAACAGGGCTCACCGTATAGGTCAGGACAAAAATGTTTTTGTTTATAAGTTCATTTCCCGCAATACGGTTGAAGAAAAAATACTGAAACTTCAGCGGAAAAAATCAAATATTGCAGGAATGTTTATCAACCAGAACAATCCTTTGAAATCGCTTTCCTTCACGGAACTTCAGGAACTGATATAAAAAAAAGCTATCCCGTCAAGGGAAAGCTTTTTTACTATTGTATCGACTCCTGAAAAAGATCAGGCATCAATATTGGCATATTTTGCGTTTTTCTCAATAAACTCGCGCCGGGGTGGTACTTCGTCGCCCATAAGCATTGAAAATGTACGGTTTGCTTCAGCTGCATTAACAATGTCAACCTGACGGAGTTTTCGGTACTCCGGATTCATGGTGGTTTCCCAAAGCTGCTCTGCATTCATCTCACCCAAACCCTTATATCTCTGGAAGTTGATACCCGATTCCTTGCCATTTTTGCTCATCTCTGCAATTATGGCTTTTCTTTCTTCATCTGTCCATGCATATACTTCTTCACGGCCCTTTTTTACAAGAAAAAGAGGAGGAGTGGCAATATAAACATATCCGCTCTCTATCAATTCACGCATATAACGGAAAAAGAAAGTAAGAATCAAGGTTGCAATGTGACTACCGTCCACATCGGCATCCGTCATGATTATGATCTTATGATAGCGGAGCTTTTCAATGTTGAGAGCTTTGGAGTCTTCGGCAGTACCCACAGTAACTCCGAGAGCGGTATAGATCGTTTTAATCTCTTCATTTTCAAAAATCCTGTGTGGCATAGCTTTTTCCACATTAAGGATCTTTCCTCTTAATGGCAGAATGGCCTGGAATTTTCTGTCGCGGCCTTGTTTCGCTGTTCCACCTGCCGAGTCACCCTCAACCAGGTAGATCTCGCAAAGCTCAGGGTTTTTCTCGGAGCAGTCCGATAATTTTCCGGGTAAACCTCCTGAGCTCAATACGCTCTTTCGCTGAACCAGTTCTCTTGCCTTGCGGGCTGCATGGCGCGCTGTGGCAGCAAGTATTACCTTGTTAACGATGGTTCTGGCTTCTTTGGGATGCTCCTCAAGATAATAGCTAAGCATTTCGCTTACGGCCTGATCAACAGCACCGGCAACTTCAGAGTTGCCCAGTTTGGTTTTGGTCTGTCCCTCAAACTGGGGTTCGGCAACCTTTACCGAAATTACAGCCGATAAACCTTCGCGAAAATCATCACCACTGATATCAAATTTCAGTTTCGAAAGCATTCCTGATTTCTCAGCGTAACTCTTGAGTGTACGTGTTAAAGCTCTTCTGAAACCGGCCAGGTGAGTACCACCTTCAATGGTGTTGATATTGTTTACATAGGACTGCACATTCTCCGCAAATGATGAGTTATATTGCATGGCTACTTCAACGGGAGTACCTCCTTTTTCGCCATCCATATAAATGGGCTCATCAATAAGTTTCTCACGTGTTTCATCAAGATACTGTACAAATTCCTTGAGCCCTTCTTCAGAATGATATTCTTCGAATAAAAACCCGCCATTTTCATCAGTAACTCTGCGGTCTGTTATGGTAAGACTTACACCCTTATTAAGGAATGAAAGTTCTCTTAACCTGTTTGACAGGATAGTATAACTAAAATCTGTTTCTGTGAAAATAGTGTCGTCGGGGAGAAAAGTAACTTCAGTTCCCCTTTGGGTGGTTTCTCCATTTACCTGCCGCACCTGGTATAAGGGCTTGCCCTTGCTGTATTCCTGTTGCCATATCTCCTTGTTTCTGTAAACAGTAACCTTCATTTGAACAGAAAGTGCGTTTACACAACTTACACCAACACCATGCAAACCTCCGGAAACTTTATAAGAATCCTTATCGAACTTACCGCCGGCATGCAGCACGGTCATTACTACTTCAAGTGCGCTACGGCCTTCTTTTTCATGTATATCAATAGGAATGCCCCGACCATTATCAAGCACAGTTATTGACCCATCTTCATTAATGGTTACATCAATTTTGTCGCAATAGCCTCCCATTGCTTCATCAATCGAGTTGTCAATTACTTCATATACAAGGTGGTGAAGACCTTTGGTGCTGATATCGCCAATATACATGGCAGGTCTTTTTCTTACCGCCTCCAGTCCTTCCAAAACCTGGATACTGGTGGCATCATAATTCATCTGTTTTACAATGTTTTCTTTCTTATCTACGCTCATATTTTTATAACCTTCTGAATAACCCACAAAGATAAGCATTTTTGGCGGTTTCAGGGCGCCAAAAACTCCTAAATATCGCTATTTTATTAACACTTTTAGGTATTCACAAAGTGTTGATATACAGAATTATATGATGTTTTTAACAAAGCGTTGAAAACTCATATTTGAAGAAGTTAAATTTGTGTGACAAAACCCGGGTTTTTTCAACAAAAAAAGCCCTTAAAACGGGCTTTTTAAAAATACTGAGGGGGGTATTCAGAATTCGGTTCGGACTAAAAAGCGTAACTAACACCACCCATGAGATTGATTCTCTGCGATGGGTAATTAAACCATCGTTCCAGGGGTTGATTGGAAACATTGTTAAGGTTAATAAATACGGAAAGAATTTTGGTATAGCGGTATTCAATCCCGAAACTCAGATCGACATGGAAACCTTGAATTTCTCTTCTTGAAACATTTCCTTCATCATCAAATACTCTTGCATAGGTTGAATTGCGGCCAAACGCGCCCGCATTCAGGATTATCTTGTCCTGCATATTATATTTGGCCGACAGGCTTAGCTTCAAAGTAGGCATATGCCAGGCTTCAAATTCATTTTCAAGTGTGTATTCATAGTAATCAGCTCCCAGTCGTAATTTTAACCTTTCACCCACATTACCGAATAGTTCAGCGCGGAAGTTGAACATACGCATATCATCATAAATGATATTAAACTGATTATTCAAAATCTGTGACGTATCCGTAACGAACAAGGCATAATCTTCCCACGAGCTGGTAGATACAGCCAGGTTAAATGATGCAAAGGAACTTATGGATCCTTTTAAACCGCCCCGGAGTTCATGTTTTTTATTGGTAAATGCCAGTGGACTGTTGGTATTTACAAAAGGATTAACCAGGCTGATATCGCGTAAGGTGTTTTTCTGAACTTCACCATCAAATGTTGCAAATGCAAAGAGACGGTTATCGATCAGATTCAACTCGGCTGCTGCAATGGGATAAAACCTGGCATGGCCCGTTGAATCAAGCTGAAAAGATGCATTCAAACCTACCCGGAAACTGAAATCACCGATCTGGGCCATAATACTCGGAGCAATTTTTATAAGTCCTGAATTGATGGTATCGGTTGCAGTCTTATTATGAAAATAATCGGTACCAAAATCAATTTGAAAGCTTTGATTGTCTGCAAATCCAAGCGGATCTTCAACGATACTCTTTTCAAGGGTGGTTAAAAATTCAAGTCTATGCTCAGTGGCATCATATGAGTCGGTCAGGAAATGATATTTCAGATTCAGATCATGTTGCAGCCTGGTGGGATCAAGATAATTGCTCCTGAATCCCATAGCAGGCGATATGTAATGGAAAACCTGCCTGATATCTTTGTTCGATAATTCATCAATATATTGCAGCATTCCAAGGTCTTCGTTATAGTCATCGCGTTTGAAACCGTAAAAATGCATCATATTGCGCTCATAATTCAAATCGCCTTCGATGGTGTGATTACGTAGAAACCTTTTCCCATTAAGATGTATTTTGTTATCGGAATAGCCGCTGTGGCCGTAATCATCAATTCCACCACCTGATGAAATATGCTTCAGGTGCACACCATAAGCATATTCATTTGAGCGAAGTGAGTTGTAAAAAACTTCTCCATAAGGAGTGGCATAGTTGCCCAATCCTGCTTTTACGAAACCATTATAAAGTTTCGCAAGAGGCTCTCCGCGCATGCGTGCCGGACTCAGCGGCTCAAGGGAAAATCTCGTTGGTATCTGTACAGGGTTGATACTGTAATCAAAAGATATATCAATCTGTAAAGTATCATCAAGTCGAGGGTTAAAGTTCATTTTAAATGCATCGGAGATGGTAGGCTCATAGGGAGCAATAACCTTTATCTCATCAAAGTCCAGTTGCTGGGCAAACAAGCTGCTTACTGGTCTTGCCAGGAAGAGTATCATGCCGGCAAAAATAATGCTGTGAACTGAAAATAACTTTTGCATATATTTTGGTATTTAGCTTTTTCTGAAATGATTAAAAAATTTCTGTATTGCTGCCCGGACGGGTGCCGAAATCAATCTCCAGCGGATCGGGGTCCTCTTCCTGATCTCCTGTTCTTTCCTGCCTGTTGATTTCTTCCAGTTTACGGATGGCTTCCATCCTCAGATCTTCTCCTTCATAATTTTCGATGATACTCTCCAGGGTACTTCTTGCCTGGAATACATTATCCTGCTCCAGATAATTATCGGCAAGCAGTATAAATATCCTGGCCAGCCAGTAATCGTAAGGAGTAAGATAATTTATATAATTGAAAATGAGTTCTTCGCACTTACTGTAATTACCCTGGCGGAATTCGATCAGGGCAAGGTTGTATTTGGCTTCGGCAGCCATAACATTTTCTGCAATCTGGTTGGTAATACCGAAATGTTCTCTTGCGAGATTCATATTGCCTTCTTTCATAGCTGCCCTGGCAATAAGCAGATTTGCTTCCTGTGTAACCTCCTGGCTCAGTTTTTCGGCTTGGAGTACTTTTTGTGCTGCACCAATGGTTTCGCCGGTACGCTCTAGACGGCTCAATGAACGCATCTGACCAATCTGCGCGTCGAGTTTATTACTACGGAATTCTGCAATCTCTTCCAGGGTTTCATAATGCCCAAGGGCTGCAGCATAATGCCCCATGGCAAAATTGATCTGTGCAGCCCTGATGGCAGCATTTTCAGAGAATTTTGATTTGGGCCTTGCCAGCACATATTCATATCCTGCAAGGGCTCTCTGTCGTTCATTCATCCTGAACTCACACTCAGCTTTGTAAAAATGCGCATTTAATGCAAAAATACCACGGGGAAACCTGTCAATGTAGTTGGTGAAACTTCTGACTGCATTTTCGCAGTCTCCCTGCATATAGCGGTTTTCGGCTGCAATGTAACTTAATGAATCCTGCTGCGCTTCCGTTACATTGGCAAAACCAAGATTCTGTGAAAATCTGACGTATTCATCAACCCTGTCCATGGCAACGTATATGTTACGCATGCTGGTAAGGGCTTCCTGCGATTCCGGTGAACCGGGATAACTCTCTATTACACGCCTGAATACCTGGAGAGCCTGTTCATCCTGGTTCAGATTGAAATGAATAAGTCCGGATTTAAGCATGGCACTTCGAACATAACTGGAATTAGGATGGCGGTTTATAATTTCATTGTAATACTGCAAAGCTCTGGTGGGGTTATCCTGGATAACATAAGTATTTGCCAGTTCGTATCTTGCATCTACAATAAAAGCTGATGAGGGATACTGCTGTAATAGATTCTGCAAGGTCTGAATTTTACCGTTGAAATTACCTGTTACCCCCTGCACAAGAGCTTTCTGAAAAATAGCATAATCTATGTCGCTGGCATTAAGCGCAATGGCTCTGTCATAAAAATCCAATGATGCAGTATAGCTTTTGGTAATAAAATAACTGTCGGCAATACGTAAATAGGCATCGTTGCGCATATTTTTGCTTACCTCACGATCATTTATAAATTTCCGCAAAGAAGTAATGGCCTGCGGGTATTCTTTTTTCTTGAAATGGGAATATCCGATGGTATAATTGGCCAGATTGTATTCCGGTAAACTGAAAGCACCCTGGGCAAGCAAAAACCGGTTATGAACACTTATGGCTTCAGAATATTGTTCAAGTCTGTAGTGCGATTCCCCTTGCCAGAAAAGTGCCTGTGCACGGATAGTTCTGTTGTCGGCATATGTCAATGATTTCTCAAAGTGTTCAATTGCCCCCCTGAAATCGCCGTTATTGAAAAGTTCAACACCTCTGAAGTAGGCTATACGCTGGTGTGCCGACCTCAGGGCAGGAGTGTTAATGGGAATGGCTTCTATACTGGTTAATGCGTCTTTGTAATTGCGGGTAGTTAGATAAAGGTCAATAAGGTGTCTGTAGGCTTCTTCGCGCCGGGGCGAATCGGGGTACTTGTCAATGTAACTTTGAAATGCAATTATAGCCTCATTGAAGGGATTCAGTGACAACTCGAAGGATAGTTTTGCATAGTTAAACAAAGAGATCTGGCTGATCTCTTCTACAAATTCCATGCGGTGAGCTGCCAAAAACGCATTTCTTGCAGATCGCTTCTGATTGGTTTTGAGATAACTGTCGGCCAGATGGTATAAAGCATTTTGTGCCAACTCATCTTCAGCATTGGTTACCCTTTCAAAATAAGGAACAGCCTTTTCAAAATTACCCGCATTGTAGTGTGCAAATCCCAGCTGGTAATAATCTTCTCTGCTGATACGCTGCCGGGTTTGTCTCTGGTATTCTTCAAGAAAGGGGACGGCATCACTGAAATTGCCCATATTATAGTGCGACTCACCAATCATGCGTGAAATCTCCGCTCCGCGACGGGTGCCGGCATCTTCAAGCAGAGCAGGGGCATAGGTCAGGAGCTCATCATATCTTTCCTGCAGAAAATAAATATGTGTAATATAGTAGGGAACTATCGGACCAAAATTTCCATCATCAACAAGTTTCTGAAAGTTAATCAGGGCAGTTTCATAATTACCTTCACTGTAGGCAATATGTCCGTAATAATAAGTAGCAGGAGCAAAGTAGGTTGATACCGGATCGCGGATATCAAAAAAGAACTGTTTTGCCCTTGCATAATTATCGGTCATGAAATAACTGTATCCGGTTTTAAAGCCCAATTCTTCACGTTGTTCCCATGTAAGGTCATGAGATCCAACTCTCGAATACCAGAGCAGAGCTTCATCATACTTACGGCCCCTGTACTTAAGATTTCCCATTTGAAAACTTGCAATTCCCTGCCTGGGGTGGGATGGATTTCCGAAAATAAAATCAGTAAGCTGTTTTTCAGCATCCGGATGGAAAAGCTCAACTGCACAAATAGCCGCATAATATTCTGAATTAATTCGAACTTCTGATTTCGGATCATCAATATTATCGAGTGTTTGCAGGAAAAGCTTCTGGGCTGCTCCATACTTGCCTTTATTAAAAAGTTCCAGTGCCAGGCGATAATCGGCCTCGGGCTGGTCATAAATGGCTGTTTGCTGGGAATATGCGCTTACAGACATGACAAACATCAGCAGCACAATTGAAGGAATGAACTTTTTTATCATATGAAATGAAATTTTGCACGAAATTACAAATAAAAAACAGACACCATGTTGCATGCTTTTCAACATTAGCGCCTATTTTTCAACATTTACAAAGTGTTCTGGAAAAACAACAGCATCACTTAAAATTTACAGGAAAACGCTTGTTGTTTAATATTATTGGAAAAGCAATAAAAAAAAGACAGGCTTATAAGCCGGGTTCTGTTTTCCAAATCCCCAAGGGGATATGAAACTCCTGCCATTTATCTGGGAACAGGTTTGCACCTGATCTCTAACGACCTACCCTCCGGGATTGGGCGGGCCGCCCTCAACCCCCGGTATATTTGGTCTTTCAACGCATAAGGTTTACCCGCAAATGATGTCACCACCACCTGCCGTGAGCTCTTACCTCACGTTTTCACCCTTACCCCGCACATGTCGGGGCGGTTATTTTCTGTGGCACTTTCTCTTGCTCTCCGGTCAAAAACCGGAAAACAGCTTCCCGTTAGGAAGTATGCTGCCCTGTGTTGCCCGGACTTTCCTCTCTGCCTTGATCAGGCATAGCGGCAGGAAAGCCTGTCTTTATTTTATTTATTGCGATAAAAATGAACTTCAGTTGCTCCCATGCCGTAACGCGCATAGGGAGCATCATAAAACTCAATCCCACGGATATTTTGAAGAAGTCTGACAATTTCAGTCTTCAGCTTCCCGTTTCCAACTCCGTGAATAAAAATGATCTTGACCAGTTTCTCCTTTTCGGCCTGATCCAGGCATTTCCTGAAGTAATCCAGCTGAACATTCAGCAAATCGTTTTTATCCAGATTCGTAAAATTATCTACAAGTTCTCCAATATGCAGATCTACCTCAGCTATTTTATCATCAATTTTGTGTTTGTCAAGAAAAGAAGGCTTGGCAGCCGGAGCAGATTCAGATCGCTGATTGATATTCATTTTTTCCTGCAGGCTCATTATACTTTCCTTGCTGAACTTTTCTTCAAAAATGGGTTTCTGTTGCAATTCGTCAATTTTACAACCTTCCACAAAAAAGGCTTTGCTTCGAAGCAGTGTTTCATACTGAAAACTATCTTCCTTATAAATCTTTACAGGCTTAAAGTTCAGCAAACCAGCAAAGGGTGGGAGAGGATCAGTCTTTCCTTCGACAAAGAATACAGTCTGCAGCAGAGAATTGGCCCATTTTTCAATCTCGGATCTTCCTATTGTACCGAGAAACATTTTAGACTCGCGCGGAATAAAACCATATTCTGTGCCATGCCAGTTGCCTGAATGATTTTGAAATAAACTGAATAGTACCTCAAAAACTGTATGGTTTATAAGGTACAATTCGAGAGATCCGGTCAATGGATTCTCCTGCATTTCAGGCACTATGCCCAGGTAAACTCCATCAGGTCGCTGATCAGGATCGTTGTGGGATATGTACAACGGCAGAATATCTTCATCTTCTTCAGGTTCCTGCTGCTGTGCCTGGATTCTCTGGTAAGCTTTCTGAATATTTTCATTCATTTCGGCTGTGCCGGTTTTTATGAGGTTAGTTGCAATAACGGGTATCTCAAAACCATCTTCGATGGTGACGTGTACCAGGTTTTCATCTATAACTTTTGTTACAATGCCACCACCTTTTTCATTCAAAAAACTAACTCTGTCTCCTGGTTTAAATTTCACGCTTTCAGTTTTAAAATTTTAGACTACTTTAGAGCAAAATTACTCCTTTTTCGGGGAATTATTCCTTGTTTTGGGCATTGGTCATTAATCTTTTGATTTAAAAAGTATCTTTGAAATCAAAAGTTGCTAAATTTGACACGGATAAGCGAAACTATATTTTCCGGGAGCACCTGTGGTTCATGAACTATTAAACTGAATGCAGCGGAAATTTCTGAAAAACCTGGCACTTTTGCTGGTTTTAAATCTGTTGATCAAACCCTTCTGGATCTTTGGCATCGACCGTACAGTTCAAAATACTGTGGGAGCAGAAGAGTATGGCTTTTATTTCGCTATATTTAACTTTTCTTTCCTTTTTTATATCCTGCTCGATTTCGGAATTACAACCTTTAACAATAAAAATATAGCGCAGAATAATCAGCTCCTGAGAAAGCACTTATCGAATATTATCGTATTAAAACTTGTACTTTTTATTGTTTACCTGGTATTTACTTTTTTTGCAGCATTTGTTATCAAATATTCCAGGGAACAATTGTACCTCCTGGCTTTTCTGGGATTAAACCAGTTCCTTATCGGTTTTATAATGTATTTACGCTCTAACTTAGGAGGACTGCATTTGTTCAGGACAGATAGCTTTATCTCGGTACTTGACCGGAGCGTTATGATTTTTATCTGCGCCCTTTTGCTTTGGGGAAATATTGTACCCGAATTTAAGATCAAGTATTTTGTATATGCGCAAACCCTTTCTTTGTCAATCACAGCACTCATAACTATGATTATAGTTTTCAGAAAGGCTGAAGCACAATTTCTTAAACTTAACTGGAGTACTCCGTTCTTTATGATGATGCTAAGGCAAAGCTTTCCATATGCTGTGCTGGTTTTATTGATGACATTCTACAACCGGGTTGACAGTGTAATGCTGGAACGGCTGCTTGATGAAGGAGCCATGTATTCAGGTATATATGCATCAGCTTACAGGTTGCTTGATGCAGCCACAATGTTTGCTTACCTTTTTGCTGTTTTGTTGCTACCTATTTTCGCCCGTATGCTCAAGCAAAATGAATCAATCGAAGAACTCATAAAACTATCCTATACACTTTTAATTACTCCTGCAATAATAATTGCTGCAGCATCATTTATTTATGCTGAGGAATTCATGAAGCTTTTATATCCCATTCACGGGGGTGAATCGCTGCTTGAATTTGATTACCGCATCATGCACAGTTCGCAGGTTTTCAAGTTGTTGATGATCAGCTTCTGTGCCATTTCTACCATGTACATTTTCAGCACTTTGCTAACTGCCAATGGCAATCTGAGATACTTGAATTATATAGCGTTTACCGGTATGGTGATTAATATAAGTTTGAATTTTATTCTCATACCTCATTACCAGGCCTTCGGCTCGGCAGTTGCTACCCTTTTCACTCAATTCCTGATTGCCGGAGTTCAGGTATTGGTTGTTTACCGCCTCTTTAAGTTCAAACTAAACTACCTTCTGATCATCAAGTTGATTATTTTTATTTTCGGTGTTATTTTCCTGGGGTATTTCTCAAAACAATTACCCCTGAGTTGGCATTTGAGTTTCCTGCTTTTGGTAATTTCATCCTTTTTAATTGCATTAGCCATAAGACTGATAAGTATCAGGTATTTGTTCGGAATTATCAAATATGGTGAAAAACAATAAAGTGCTTCCATTTTGCCAAATGATTTTTATTTATCTTTGGGCTCGTTTTTCAAAACCTGCCCCAATGCAATAAATACCTCTGTTTAATCGTATTTTCTAAACGAAAACAATTATAAAACAACAATCATAATTATGGACGACAAAAATGTGAACAACGAATTTGATTCCACAAACATTTTCATGTTTTTTATCCGCTGGTGGAAACATCTGGGTATAATCGGTTTTTCGGCAGCAATACTGGGGGTGATTTTTTCTTCACCCATTTTTATTACACCGCTTTTCGAATCCACAGTGCTTATGTTTCCGGCTAAATCAAGCAGTTTGAGCCGTGCAGTCTTTGGCACCAACGTAGACTTTCTGGAATATGGTGATGTGGATGATGCTGAGCGATTGCTTCAGGTCCTGGGATCAACTGCCATAAGAGACAAGGTCGTTGAACGCTTTGATCTTTTTGAACATTATGAAATTGAGGAAGATGATAAATACAGAAATACGACGCTTCGGAAAATTTATAATAGTAATATTTCATCCCGCCGCACGCCTTATGGCGCTGTAGAGATAAGAGTTCGTGATAAGAGCCCTGAAATGGCTGCTGACATGGCCAACGAAATTGCTGCACTTGCCGATACCATACAAAATGACATCAGACAACAAAGAGCTTTGCTTGCTTACCAGGTAGCCAGGCAAAGCTATGAGAATATGCTGCACGAAATCAATACAACACGTGATTCACTGACCACACTCATGAGCCTTGGTATATACCAGTACAATGCACAGGCAGAAATGCTTACCCAACAGCTTGCCATCGACCTTTCTACGGGCAATACCAGAGGGGTCAGGGCAATTGAAGAACAGCTGGATGTCATCAGGGAATACGGTG
This sequence comes from Bacteroidales bacterium, assembly GCA_019429055.1. GTDB lineage: Bacteria > Bacteroidota > Bacteroidia > Bacteroidales > UBA7960 > SKVR01. The sequence continues at coordinate 22,523 of JAHYJP010000003.1, read as the reverse complement.
GTAGTTTTATGACGCAAAAGGAACATCTTGAACAAACCTCACGAAATCTTCATGTTGTGCAGCGTGTAATGCAGGAAGCAAGAGCCGACCTTGATAACTTCGTTTCTTTTAAATTTCTTATTGATGACGCGTTTATTGCAGAAAAAAAAGTATACCCTACCAGATGGCTTATTGTTTTCCTCTCTGCTTTTGCTGCCGGAGTAATGGGTATTCTGGCTCTTATGACCTATGAACATCTTGCGAACAGGGGAATAATTCCTGCAGGAAAAAAATAAATTAATTCTACCAGGTGATTGAAAGTTTCAGGATAAAACTTTTCTATGGTGCCGCTTTGGCCTTTATTGCATTGAATATGCTATTCATTGCCAATGAAATTTATTGGTTTATGGCCTTGCCGGCTGCATTGGTGGTGGTTTTGTTATTTTTCTTTTCTCTTGATAAGCTGCTTTTAGCTGTGGTTTTCATTACACCATTTACATTCAAATATGGGAATGAAGGAATGGGTTTTACAGTAAATATTCCTACCGAACCTATCATAGTTGCCATAATGTGCTTGTTCTTTCTTCGGCTGTTTTATGAGCAAAGATATGATATAAAGGTTATTAAACATCCCATAACAATTCTGCTGATCATTAATCTTTTATGGATGTTTGTTACTTCCGTAACAAGCGAGATACCTTTAGTTTCTTTTAAGTTTTTTATCAGTCGCTTATGGTTTGTGGTAACCTTTTATTTTGTTCTGATACAACTCTTTAAACAACCTGAGAAGATCCGGTTATTTCTCTGGCTTTTTGGTACCTCCCTCGTAATAATTATAGGCTATATTACTTTTAAGCATAGTACCTATGGTTTCGAACGACAGGTCGGAACGTGGGTGGTACGCCCTTTTTTCAACGATCATACCAACTATAGTGCTGTGCTGGCACTGGTGGCACCGGTATTTATTATCAAAGCATTCATTGGCGAATACAGTGTACTCAGAAAAAGAATTGCCCTTATTTTCTTTTTTGTTTTTGTTATGGGAATCATATTCAGTTACAGCAGGGCTGCATGGGTTAGTATTGCCGTTTCTTTTGCTGCCTTCTGGATCCTTGCGCTGAAAATAGATTATAAACTGATCTTTGCGGGATTAGTTCTTTTGGTTGGAACAGCTTTTATATTTCAGGACAGTATTATTATGTCACTTGAAAGAAACCGCCAGGAATCATCAGGAGATTTTCGTGAGCATGCCCGGTCAGTAACCAATATAACATCAGATGCCAGCAACCTGGAACGGATTAACAGGTGGCGTGCAGCTTTAAGAATGTTTGAGGAGCGTCCCATTCTGGGATGGGGGCCCGGGACTTACCAGTTGGTGTATGCTCCATTCCAGCTCTCGGAGGATCATACGATCATCACAACCAATTTTGGAGATCTCGGAAATGCCCATAGCGAATACCTGGGTCCGCTGGCCGAATCAGGTATATTAGGTATGCTTAGCTTTATGGCTCTTGCGCTTTGGGTTATTGTTACCGGGGTTCAAAATTTCAAAAGGGCACCCTCCAAAGAACATCGATGGCTATCTTTAGGAATTACCCTTGGTTTTATCACCTATTTTGTGCATGGTTTACTCAATAACTTCCTCGATACAGATAAAGCATCTGTTCCTTTCTGGGGGTTTATGGCCATACTGGTGGCTATTGATATTTATTATACTCCCCGCAAAAGAAACTTACAGGAGCACCACGCTCACAAAAAATAATGGATAAGGTCATTCATGTAAGTTCCATCTGACCAATAACTTAAACTAATTTTATCCAGATGAAATCTTCAGGTGCCCATCCTGCAATTAACAACTGAGGCAATATTAACGATATCCCGGAAGCTGGAAATTGCTCCGCAAGTTTCCAGTTCCTGACGGGGAAGGAACTTCCAACTTCCGGAGGAATTGGAAGCTTCCTTAAACTACTTGAATAATTTTTTATAAGAGAGCGAAAAATTGTAGGTTTGCATTATAAAATTCAAAATATACCTTTTTATGCAAACCCTTGATACTCTATTGAATCACAAGACAATAAGAAATTATAAATCTGACCCTGTGGATGAAAAAATTCTTGGTAAAATTCTCGAAGCAGGGTTCCGGGCATCTACTACCGGTAATATGCAGGTATACAGCGTTATTGTTACCAAAGATGAGTCAAAGCGTAAAGAACTCTGCAAGCTCCATTTTAACCAGAAAATGGTAGAACAGGCGCCTGTGCTTCTGACTTTCTGTGCTGACTTTAACCGTTTTAACAAATGGTGCAGCCAAAGAAAAGCAGAACCGGGTTATGATAATTTCCTGTCATTTTTTACGGCTGCTATTGATGCGTTGCTGGTTGCTCAAAATGCATGTGTTGCAGCAGAAGATTTTGGCCTGGGCATCTGTTACCTGGGAACTACAACCTACCAGGCTGATAAATTGATCGATTTTTTTGATCTGCCCAAAGGTGTTGTTCCGGTTACCACGGTGGTGGTAGGTTACCCGGCTGAAGACCCCGAACAGGCAGATCGTCTTCCGGCAAAAGGTGTTGTACACTATGAGAAATATGCCGATTATACCCAGGAAGATATTGATGAGATATATGCCGAAAAGGAAAGTTTGCCTTTAACCCAAAAACTGCTGGAAGAAAATCAACTGGAAACACTTGCGCAGATATTTACTCAAAACCGCTATAAAAAGGCCGATAATTTACATTTCAGTAAGGTTCTGCTGAAAGTTCTGGAACAACAGGGTTTTATGAATAATGACTAATTTAAGCCTGGAAGCTAATAAAACCGGAGACCAGAATTTGTAAATAATTGATATCCGGTTTTTTATTACATGAAACGAAAGTGCTACTTTAAGGGTTATTCGGTCTGGCCTTTCTCACCCACAAAAAATTGCTGTTTGTGCTTGAAAAATACATTGAATGTGGTTAAAGAACCATAACAACGTGTAATGTATTGCTGAAGATTTACTTTCTCCTCGTCAGAAAGGCTCTCATTTGAATTGATGCGCTGCTCAAGTACTCTCAGACGGTCCCGTACAAGCACTATTTTATGAAAAAAGGATTCAACGGGTACTTCTTTGGGTTTCAGATTGGGATCACCGGGCTTCAGGATCATCATACCTTTTTTCCAGCGATCGCCCAGCTCAACGGTTTCAGGAAAATCGGCATATCGTCTGAGTACATTCGTGAAAACCTTCTCAAGGTCCTGGATACTTATTCCCGAACTGCCACCACTACCTGAATCTTCATCCGGAAGGTTCGAGGGTGCCAGTAATTTCAAACCCTGAAAACCTGCAGCTATACTTTTTTCACCTTTGGTACCAAAATATACGGTATAAGATGTTAATGTAACGTTAGTTATAATGCCTGTTCCAAACTGCGGATGTTCTACTTTGGCACCTATTTTAATATCTTTGGATTCCATGGCTGAATTAAAGTTTTAAATTTTGAATATTTTTGACAAATAAAAAAATTAATCATTGATGTATTTTCCAACTCAATATATCTACGAAATTAATAAAATCAAAATCAAAATTCATCAATCAAAGTTTCATTTATAATGAATTTATTTCGAAAATATACCTCATTGTTTTTGTTTTTCTGGCTTACCTTGTTTATCTCTTGTGGTGTTCGTGATTCATCAACAGAGGAAACAGCCGGAGAGATCTACCCGGAAAAGGATACATTAACAAAAACAATTGTTGAAGATATCCCAGTTGTTCCACCCATTGAACTACAAATGATTGAACATGGCCTTGTTAATATTCATGATCTGGATACATCCATCATGGTAGAGTTGAAATACAGTACTACTGATAATTTTCTGGGTAAAGCTGTTTATGGTGGAATGAAAAATGCCTATTTACAGCCTGATGTTGCCGAAATGCTTATAAGGTCGCAAAAGTTTTTAAAGTCAATACATCCTGAATACTCCCTGATAGTTTATGATGCTGCCCGCCCCCGCAGCATACAGCAAAAGATGTGGGATGCTGTTGATGCTCCCTTCCAGGAGAAGATCAGGTTTCTGGCCAATCCCGCCAATGGGTCCATACATAATTTCGGGGCAGCAGTAGATGTTAGTATTGTTGATGCCGATGGAGATCCGCTTGATATGGGAACCGGTTTTGATCACATGGGAGAACTTGCTTATCCTTCACTTGAAGATGAAATGCTTGAGCAGGGTAAACTGAAGCCTGTTCATATTGAAAACAGGCATTTGCTGAGAAGAGTAATGCGGCATGGTGGTTTCTGGGGTATTCAAAGTGAATGGTGGCATTTTAATGCCTGCAGCAGGGCAGAGGCAAGGGAAAGATACCAGATCATTGAATAATTAAGGAAAAATTATTCCGGGAAATTGCGTAGGACTAACCTTAGGAATGGTAGAGCCATACTTGCTATTGATTGCCTTGATAAAATGATTAGCTACAATGGCATTCCCGCGTGGACTCAAATGTATACCGTCCAGTGAAAAAACACCTCCCATTACATATTGTGTATTAAAGTTTAGCCCATCGTAATTAATTCCGGTAATGCTTTCCTTGAGCAAGCTGTTAATATCAACCAAAGCAAGGTTAAATTCACCGGCTAATTCGTTAATGGCCATATTATAAGCTTCAATGGCTGTTGCTACCTCAATAATCTGTTGTTGGGAAAGATAAAAGTTTGCAGGTATAGGAAACTCAGATCCCCAGCCTTCACATTTTATTTTGTCTTGCGGAACAGTCAGTAAAACCAGCTCATCCTCTTCAAGCTGTCGCATAGCATCATATTCAGATGCAGCGTCGGCCACCACAAATCCATTGTAGCCTAAACGAAAAGTTATGTAGGGATTTCCGACATGAAGCAAATTAAGGCTGTCAACTTGCCCCTGACGGGTAAGAAGAAGTCCGTGAGCCGGTATTGTATTGAAAAAAGGTATACTTATAATTTCGGGAATATTGGCTAAAACACCCTTATCAGATTTCGATGTAAGTTCATTAAGTATGAGCCTGTAAAGCTGCTTAAATTCTTCCGAAGGCGTTATAACCCCACTTTCCCCTCCACTGATGGCATACCCGAGTACATCATTACTTCCTATCCATAAAGAAAAGAATGTTGGATCAAGATCAAGAGCATCATCAAGAACTCTTGTAGATGCATTACTTGCAAATCTTCCAAAGTATTGATTATACAAGCTATAACCCGGTAAAAGAAGATGAGAAATCTGTGCACCAGGTACTCCGATATTATGAAAGGGTCCTTCTTCTGAAAATATACTGGTAAAATTAGCCGGATCAGGTGTGCCGCCTGCCGGAACAGGGGCAAGAATATCATTACCCAAACAGTCAGATACCTCTCCCAGAATAACTTTATTACCAAACCCAAGTTCATCTTTCATAAGGGGTTGCCTGAACTCTCCTGCACCTGCATGAATCATCTGCTTGGCCATGATATTGGCATAAGAAACCATTTGCCCTGATTTATACAACTCACCGTTGGCATATCCTGCCGTCAAAGAATTTCCCAATGCAACATATACCGAAAAATCGGCTTCGCCGGCATCGGGCTTAAAGGCTTCAATCTCAGGCTCACAGGAGATTAAGAATAGCGCCGATAATAAGTATATGAGAGTTCTGAACTTCATTTTTCAAAAAACCTGTATTAAAAATTATAACTGACACCAAACCCGGAAATGTAGGCTCTGGATTTATATGTGCCATTGAAATTTGCCGGTAAAAAGCTTATATCCTTTTCAATTCCCATAACATAAAGGAAGCCCAGATCAATGCTGAGATTATCCATTGGCACAAAGGACAAACCCGTGCTTAAACCAATGTTATTCAATCCTGGTGTTTCGGGAGAGAAATAGATCTCATTAACCGGAGATGGATCAAAATATGCTCCTGCCCTGAAAAATAAATTTTCCAGTACCCGGTATTCGGCCCCTGTTCTGAAAATAATTGTATTGCTGTATTCTCTTGGACTCTGAACATCATTAAGGGCCGTTGTATTGATTTCGAAGTCAAAATCAAGACTTTCATAAGCACTCCAGAAAACATAGTTGAGGGTAATTCCTGCCATCAGCTTATCGGAAAACCGATAAGAGATACCCAGATCAAGATTGGCAGGCAAAGGAAGCGATGTTGCCACAGTATTGGCTTCCGGGAAAAGATAACTCAGGGATTCGGGAACAGAAAAAACAGCTTCTGCTTTATCCAGTTTCATTTTTATTAAAGAACGGTAGCTCAACCCGATGTTTAAATCAGGGATGGGAACAAAGAAAACACCGGCATTGAATCCATAATTCACCGTGTTTCCTGAAATATTTACTTCGCCTTCACCCGATTCATTCTGAACAGGAAGTTTTCTTTTTAAATCAACTTTTCCGGTGGCCACAACAAAACCTGCTCCCAGTGAAATACTTTCACTTAACCTGTATGCCACTGTGGGTTGAATCGTAATAGCCTGAAGTGATATCTCCTGAATTAAAAACCGCCCTGCCCAGCCTTCTTCCCATTTAAGACTGTTTCCATAGGGTGTGTTTACTGCCAAACCCAGACTAAGGTTTTCGGCTATACGTGCGGTTGCATACAAATAAAAAGGTGTGCTGCGTGGGTTGTCGGTAGCTGCCTGGTATATTGATGGTTTTTCGAGCTGAAACTTTGTTGTGGACCTGATTCCGCTTATACCTGCCATGAAGCTGTATTTTGACGAAAGTGTGGCCATCGCTCCCGGGTTTAAAAATACAGTACTTGCATCAAAATTGAGAGAAGTACCAATTAAGCCCATACCCATATTCTTATGACCATGGAGACTTACCTGATAACCGCCACTCTGAGCAGTATTAACAACCAGAAATTGTAAGAAAAAAATGCAGATAAATATTCTCTTCATTGACTAAATTTAATTCAGCTGGTAATTTATGAAAATGCCCATATTTGATACACGTAGCTAAATGTTGCTTTCCTGCAGGGATAGCCGGCAGACAAAAGTAATAAATAAATCTTTAGTTATTGATATCAGCTCATTGTCAGAAAGCCCGATGTGTATATGAAAACCGTGAACGGCAATACTAATCAGGCATCAAACGATCGATTACGCTTTATTTCGCAATTACCTCCCTGTAAAATGAAAGAAAAAGCCGGCAAACCAATTAAAGTTTACCGGCTCAGCAAAATAATCTGGTGTATTATCAGAATTTGAAATCAAAACCTATTGCAAGTGTATAGGCAATTCTGTCGTAAGTCTGATTATATCCTGTAAAGGATTTGGTATAAGGTTCATACATGGTGGTCATGAAGCCAAGGTTAAATAAAAGATTGGGAGTGAATCTGTAGCTTCCGCCGATACCAATTGAATTTGTGCTAAGGCTATGGCTAATATCGTTCTGATAGTCGTCATTTACCCCTGTTTGAGTACGCAAATAACCAGTACTTATGCTTAAATCAGGATTTACGAAATACTCAACTCCAAAGCCAAGTTCCAGGAAATTATTGTCAATAACCCTGCTGTTCGGAACAAAATCGCCTCCCAACTGCTTTCCGTAATCTGCATCCCTGTCGAAATAATAATGCATACCTGCAGATAAACTAAGTTCCCTGGTTGGCTTATAATTAAGGCCAACAGCCAGCATAGATGGCATATCGTTGGGGACTTCCAGTCCATCAGGATACATTCCTACATCATCAACAGTTGTGCTGTTGGTCATTTTTATGGTAGCTCTGTGCTCATATTTTACTGCCATATTCAAATCATCGGAGAATTTGATATTCAAACCAAAAATCGGAGCAATGCCCCAACCGCTTTGAGATGCATCGAGGGCTCTGTCCTCAGTGGCATTTGCAAGACCTGTCATTTGAGTTGCAATTCCTGCGTAGGTACCTTGAATCTCTGCTGCTGTCATATCAGGGTTATAAGCATTTCCCAGCCCGCCAGCCAACTGGTTAGCTTCATCTTGTGTTATAACACCCAATCCAACAAGCTGATTCAATGTAAGACCCCCTGCATTGTTATCAATAACAGGCTGAAGAGCTGTTACCGCAGAGTTTGCTGCAAAAGCAACGGTTCCAAAAAACAAAGGGGCAGATACCATGTTACCGGGGCCATTGGCATTGAGGGGATGTACTGGATTTATCATAATGTCGCGCAGATGTCCCTTGTAGGTATTATTTGCTATGATGTAGCGCAACCCGGCACTAACAGACAACACCTCGTTAAATGCATAAGATGCATTGAGCTGCAGGCCCCAGTTCAAAGAACTGGCATCGAAGGCTGCATCCATCTGATATGCTGTTGTGTTGATTCCGGCTTGAGTGAGTCCGGGGGGTAAAACTGCAATCTCCTGCTCAAATGAAGGCAACCCCTCCTTGAAATCGGCACTTCCACCGCCACCAATAGGATTAACTCCAAATGAATAAGCCAGATTACCGGATTTGTAAACAGCATAAACCGTTGGAAACAAAGGTGCTCTTACGATACCCTCAAATTCGTCAGTTGCCAGACCGGGAAATGTACTGTTGATTTTACGGGTTTGAAAAATGCTCTGATTGCTTACTGACAGATGAAAACCATCCTCAAGAAAAGCAAGTCCGGCAGGGTTATAATAAGTACCTGTAGCATTTATCACAGCATCCTGAACGGGTTTTCTGATAAAAGATGCACTTTGGTTGGTGTTATTTACAATACCTCCAGCCCAAACGTTAATAGGCAGGATTAAACCTACCAGCAAGAATCTAATCAAACGTAAGTTCATAATTTCTCGTGTTTAGTGAAATTTAATCTGTTGATTTTGGTGAAAAATAAAAATATAAACTCAGGTAATTGACAAAAATTATATCAATCGGTTTACTTTTTACGCTTATTAGAAAAAATAGATACGAAAATAAGGATATTTATAGCAAATAAAGGCACAAAAGTATAAAAAATACCTTAATAACAACACTCGTTTAAAATGTTGAATTAATTTTTAATACGTAAAACTGCTGCCTCCGATAAATTCCCTGAGGATACTGGTAGGGGGTATGTCTTTGGGATTAATAGGTTTTAACAAATTCAGGATACGGTTTAACCGTTTTACTTCTTCTCTGATCACTTCATTTTCGGCAAGCTCCGGCCTGAGAATTCCGGGGGCATAATGCGCAAAAACAGCAATTTCGTAAATGAGTGAAGAGTTGAAAATGGCATGTGCACTCTCCTGGAAGGGAAATATGGAGTGGTATTCGTTTTCCATTACATCGGGCCAGCGTTTTATGGTTTCATTAAAACTGTACCCCCTGAAAAGGTGGTCTCTGACCAGTCGCCTTATCAACCTGTGATCAGATGTGGATAACGGAAGATGATCATGAATGTTAAGGGTATTCAGAGCCGAAACATATAACCGGTAGGAATCAATATTCATGGTGTTTTGCCATAAATCAGGATTAAGTCCGTGTATTCCTTCCACTATTAAGTAAGTATCAGGAGTTATGCTGGTGGGTTTATCATCAGGAACAGCACCTTTACCGTCGAAATGGTAGCGGGGCATGTAAATGCTTTCACCATCCATAAGCTGATAAATGGTTTTGCAAAACAAATCAAGGTCGAGAGCAGTAATAAGCTCAAAGTTCTGAAGTCCGGTTTCGGGATCAAAAGGAATCTTTGAATGAGGTAAGTAGAAATTATCAAGCGACATGATAAGAACTTTCTTGCCAAGAACCTTCAACTCGATGGCCAGCCGGTTAGCAGATGTGGTTTTTCCTGAAGATGTTGGGCCGGCAAGAAAGATCAATCGGGGTTTAAGCGGATGACAGACAATATTATCGGCAATACGGCCAATCCTTTTGGCCTGGTAAGCTTCTGATATTTTAATAAACTCGGGTAATTCTCCGTTTTCAATCACATCATTTAACTGGGCTATGCTTTCTATGCCCAGTTGCTTCATGGTTTCTTCCGATTCATCAAATCGTTTCAGATATTTACTTATTTCAAGTCGTTGAGGCATTACCCTCCCGAAAAAGTCAGGATCGGCAATTAAAAAGAAACCTTTTTTAAAACGAAAGAGTCTGAACTTATCAAGCCTTTCATAATGCTCGTTTACATGATTAAAGAACAATTCACCATTACCGTTAAGATGCGCAAGATGCATACTATCATCCAGGTCATTAGGCTTCGATTGCAATAATTCAATAATATCAGATCGGTGGTTTTCCGTAAAGTACCTTAAAACCTTCTCTTTGGGAAGTATTTCCTGCTGAAAATCAAGGTTTGCAGAAATGAGCTTATTGATTTTACTTTTTAAAGCATTAATTTCATCATCGGATATTTCAAAATCTTTGAAGTAGCCATAAACTCCGCCTGGAATACTGTAAGCTATGTAATATTCACGGTTCTCAAAAACTTCAGATACGGCTTTATTAAATAAAACCAGTAAAGGCTCCATCAGGTTTCTGAAGGCAGTTTTTGAAAAAAGTGTTTCGTGCTTTCCTTTGAGTTTTACGGTATCCATTCCTTTATACTTTATTGGTTGCCCCGGGGATAAGATAAATAACTTAAACCTTGAAATGTTTATCGCAACCCCAAAATTAATCGAATCAAAGTTACTGCATATAATGTACCATAATTCAGTGAATTTCGGTTTTTAAGCAGGCATTATCTTAACAAAAGAACAATTTTTTTGGCTATGTATGTTTAACTTTTTTAAATTTTGTGTAGGTTTGTCGAACAGAACAAAAAGAGTTCTGAAAAGCTAATCTTTGAACACTAAGCAAAAATTCAAATAAAAAATCCGGATTATGACAGACTTATCAACCAGCTACATGGGTTTAACGCTCAGAAACCCAGTAATAGTAGGCAGCTCAGGCTTAACCCGTACTGTTGACCAACTCATAAAGGCCGAAGAAAAAGGAGCTGGCGCAGTGGTCCTGAAATCTCTTTTCGAGGAGCAGATTAAATTTGAAATACGCAAAGTTTTTTCTTACGATGATGTGCAAAGTGCTTACACTGAGGCGGATGATTACATAAGAAATTATTCTCGTGCCCAAACCATTGATGAGTATCTGAAAGTTATCAAAAATGCCAAAGAAAAACTTTCTATTCCGGTTATTGCCAGCATCAATTGTGTGAGCGCCGATGAGTGGCCTGCTTTTGCAAAAGAAATTGAAAAAGCCGGCGCCGATGCACTCGAATTGAATGTATTTGTATTACCATCGGATATTGATATGCCCGGTTCAGAATATGAAAAACTTTATTTTCACGTTATTGAGAATGTTAAGAAACAAGTTCAAATACCTATTTCACTGAAAATTTCTTACCATTTTTCAGGACTGGCAGAAGTGGTTAAGAAAATATCCTGGTCGGGAGTTCAGGGAATAGTTCTTTTTAATCGCTTCTTTAATCCTGATTTTGATCTGGAAAAATTCATTGTAAAACCCGGCAATTTATACAGTACTCCTGATGAAATTTCAACTTCACTTCGCTGGATTGCCATCCTTTCCGGTCGTGTACAAACAGATCTTTGCGCTTCAACCGGTGTACACGACGGATATGGCGTGGTAAAGCAATTACTGGCCGGTGCACATGCAGTTCAGATATGCAGTACTCTTTACAAACACGGATTTGATCAGATTTCATTAATTATTGATCAACTGCAATCGTGGATGGAAAAGAATAATTTTTCCAAAATAGAAGATTTCAGGGGTAAAATGAGCTTTAAAAAGTCAGAAAATCCTGCAGTATTCCAAAGGGTACAATTTATGAAACATTTTGCGGGTATAGATTAGTAAAAACGTTAATTAAAAAAAAGAGGCTGTCTCAGAAGTTCTTTCTGGTCGTTGAGCCTGTCGAAACGATTGCTGAATATCAGTAAGATAACCGCTTCGACAAGCTCAGCGTCCAGATTGAATTCTGCTTATGAGACAGCCCCTTTTTTTATGGTAACCTAAAGGATCAATTGTCGAGTGTTCCAAAAACCCTTCTGAGAATATCATTAATGCGAGCAATGGGGTCAGTCCTTATCTTGTACTCTTCCTCGGCAATAAGAAAGAAAAGACCATCGAGAGCTTTTTCTGTAGCGTAACCTGCAAGATCAGGGTCAAGGGGATTTAAACCGGGACTTATTGTTGCAACAGGATTGTAGGCGTTTGCAATTTGTGTCCAGAGGGCAGCAGCACCAACTGTTTGAAGAGCGTTATGAATATCGGGTTTAAATGCTTCGTGCAAACTGCTGAATGTTCTGCTATGCAGGTACATAGTAGCCGAATTATCGGCACCATTTAAAATTTCCCAGGCATCATGAATAGTAATACCGGTAATTGCATCAATAAATATGGGTTTAGCCTTATCTGAAGCTGCTTCAGCACCGCGGTTCATGAGCAGTACAACTTCATCCAGCAGGGGTCTTATAAAACCCATGTTATTATTAATGTAATTGTAGGCACCCATTGCATCCTGAGGCCAGGGAATTTTTATATCAGGATTACCAAAATACCCATCAAGTCTGTTGGTTTCTTCCACAGAGTTATTGGTTCCAACCTTCAAAGCTTCTCTCAGACCCTGGGCTACTTCTGCTTCAGTTAGTCCAAGCGGTGGTAAAAGAAGGTTTCCGTCCTCATCACAGGATTGAAAACCAAAAGTTACTAGAGAAATAACAAGTAAAACCCTCAGGTTTTTTGATAATTTCGTGGAGAATGTAGAATTTTGCATGGCAACGTTATTTTATGGTTATAAAAATTTCACAGATGGTATGATGAATTTAAGTATGAACAAATCGTTCACTTTAGAGTTATACACAAAGTTTATTCCAAAGATCGTTATTTTTTAAAACCCTGATATCCGGGTTTTACCCGATTCAAAACCGGATAACAAAAATTAACTTTTATATATATAGATTATTAGATATCTTTGTATTTAGTTTGATTTCAAACCATAAGCAACAAACCAATCAGTATATTTTTGTAATTTCAAACATTCAACAACAAATAGAATTTATGAGTAAAACGAATCAAAACCCACAAGTAGAAAATTTCTGGAAAAAAACCAGATCTCTGCAGATTGCAGTTCTGGTTATTGCAATTGCCGTTGGTAGTGTTATGGTATTCAGCACCGGAAGCGGAACAGCCAGTAATACTTATGCAGAAGTTTCGGCTGATGAAAGTATGGTATTGAGTTTAACCGATGACATTTTTGAGCAAACCATTGCCGAAGGAGTTACACTTGTGGATTTCTGGGCTGTCTGGTGCCCTCCCTGCAGAATTCAAAACCCAATTATTGAAGAAGTTGCCCAGGAATTAGGAGATGTAGCCAAAATTACCAAACTGGACGTGGATCACAATCCCCGATCAGCGAACATGAACAGGGTGCAGAATATTCCTACCCTTATCATTTTCAAGGATGGCGAGCCGGTTCAGCGCTACGTTGGTGTTCAGCAAAAGGAAACCCTTGTTGCTGCCATTAAAAGTCACCTTTAAAAAGTAAATAACAAAAGTCAAACGAAGGGAAGTAACCAACAGTTGCTTCCCCATATATTTTATTAAAATGGAACATTTAAATTTAGAAACATTCAAAACCAAAGTTTTTGATTTTGAAAAAAACAAAGACTGGAAATTTGAAGGAGACAAACCTTGTATCATCGACTTCTATGCCGACTGGTGCGGACCCTGTAAAATGGTAGCTCCTTTGCTTGAAGAACTTTCCAAAGAATATGACGGCAAAGTTGATATCTATAAAGTTGATACAGAAAAGGAACGTGAATTAAGTGCTATTTTCGGTATCAGAAGTATTCCTTCCATTCTTTTTGTACCTCAGGATGCACAGCCACAAATGGCAGCCGGAGCACTTCCAAAAGCCGCATTTGAAAAAGCAATTGAGGATGTTTTAGGAGTGGCAAAATAATCGACATTTTTGTTGATTCGAATCCATTCATTTTTCAGAAATTTAATAATCAGAAATATGGAAAATAACACTGTTAAAGAGAACCCGGAAACAACGAACAATAAAGGTAATATTTCCCGTAAAAATTATCTCTGGATCATAGGTTCATTAACCCTGGTCGGGGTAATTGGAGGTTATGCCTATTATGCGCTCATAGGATGTGAAAGTGGTTGTACTATTCAATCCAATCCCTATTTGTCGATGGTCTGGGGAGGAGCAATGGGTTATTTGCTTCCGGATATTTTTCTGAAACCCAAATCTGAAGAATAATTTAAAAGAGCCTTTTCCAGGCTCTTTTTTTTGCTTCTATTTTTACTTAGGTGCTGTTTTCAGAAGATAAAATCCCAATACAGCAAATACCATATTGGGGATCCACACGGCAAGGATAGGTGGAAGGTTACCATTGGTGGCAAATGTTGTTGAAACCTGCATAAATAATATGAAAGCAAAGCTAAGTGTGAGTCCGATCCCCAGGTGTAAACCCAGCCCTCCTCTCACTTTTCTGCTTGAAAGAGAAACTCCAATTAATGTGAGCACAAGAGTAGCAAATGGGAATGCAATTCTCCTGTGTTTCTCCACTAGGTAGAATTTAATGTTTTCTGAACCCTTTAGCCTTTCATTGTCAATAAATGACTGTAACTCCCTGAAATTCATTGCATCCATATCTCTCAGGTTCTGAATAAAATCATCAGGACTCAAATTAATAATGGTATCTTTTCTTTGGCCAAATTCAAGTTTTTCATGAGTTCCATCAATTTCGCGAGTGAAATAATTTCTTAAAGACCAGGTTGCCGTACTGTCAATCCACTCTGCTCTGTCGGCGGCTACTTTTCTTACCAATATTCCGTCTTCAATACGTTCAAGTGTAAATTTGTATCCCACGTTGATGCGATCGTTGAAGGATTCAAGGTAAACAAATTCACCGGGTCTGATCTGTAAATGAATGTTCCTTTCTCTGAATTGCCGCTGACTTCTGATGTAGGTTTCTTCAAAGTCCAGCCTCTTACGGTTGGCATCAGGTATCATTACATTGGAAAGATAAATGGAAAGGATGGCCAGAAATGTTGATGCCAGAAAGTAGGGGATAAGCATTCGCCTGAAACTTACCCCCGAGCTCAGAATGGCAATGATCTCGGAGTTGAAAGCCATGCGGGATGTGAAATAGATTACCGCAATAAAAGTAAATAACGGACTGAACAGATTGACAAAATAGGGAATAAAGTTGAGGTAGTAAACAAATAGAATGTCGTATAAAGGTGCCCTGTTTTCTATGAAATTATCGATTCTTTCAGAAAGGTCAAAAATGATAACAATCAGAATGATCAATGCAATTGCATAAAAGAATGTACCCAGAAATTTTCCGATAATATACCAGTCAAGTTTTTTCAGTCCCATCAGCAATTAATTATGATCAGAATCTATGGTTGATAATCAGGTTAATTATTTTTTACTGGCTTCATTTCTGACAAGCTTTTCAGCTGAAATAAGAACGCAAAGTTAATACTTTTCGTGTTCGTGTATTATTGAGCATTACAACTGTTACAATCTGGCTGAGAGCTTTGCAACCATCTGATTCTTCCATGCTGCAAAATTGTCAAGCTTTATCTGTTCGCGAGCCTGCTTAACCAACCACATATAAAAACTGAGGTTATGCATGGTTGCAATAATGGAAGCGAGCATCTCATTGGCAACAAAGAGATGACGCAGATAGGCTTTGGAGTACATTGTATCAGCAAAGGTTTGCCCCGCCGGATCGATAGGCGAAAAATCCTTTTCCCATTTTTTATTGCGCATATTCAGGATACCTTCGCTGGTAAAAATCATTCCGTTGCGTGCATTTCGGGTAGGCATTACACAATCAAACATATCAATACCAAGTGAAATGCTTTCCAGGATATTTACCGGAGTTCCCACACCCATGAGGTATCGCGGTTTATCTTTGGGTAAAACGGAACAAACCAGATCGGTCATTTCGTACATCATCTCTGCCGGTTCGCCCACTGAAAGACCACCAATGGCATTACCATCGCGGTTTTGTGCAGCAATAAACGCTGCTGACTTCTCACGTAAATCCTTGTAAGTACTTCCCTGTACAATGGGAAAAAGTGTCTGGTTGTAACCGTAATGTCCTGTGGTGTTGTCAAAATGATCGCAACACCTTTTTAACCAGCGATGAGTAAGTTCCATGGATTCTTTTGCATAATTATAATCACAGGGATAGGGAGTGCATTCATCAAATGCCATGATAATGTCACCACCAATTACTCTTTGAATATCCATAACTCCTTCGGGACTGAACATATGACGCGACCCGTCGATATGTGACTGAAAAACCACGCCATCTTCTTTCATCTTACGACGATGAGCCAGGGAATAAACCTGGTAGCCGCCACTATCGGTAAGTATAGGCTTATCCCAGGCATTAAATTTGTGTAATCCGCCTGCTTTTCTCAGAATTTCCAGTCCGGGCCGTAAATAAAGATGATAGGTATTTCCGAGGATGATCTCAGCCTTTACCTGCTCATGCAGATCTTTATTATGAATGGCTTTAACGGTGCCTGCTGTGCCCACAGGCATGAAAATGGGGGTGTCTATATTCCCGTGATCTGTAATAATTGTGCCGCTTCGGGCGTTACTGGTTTTATCGAAATGATGAATTTTAAACTGCATGAAGAAAGCTTAATTAAAAATTTTTCAAAGATAGCTGATATTCCTTAAGATTGGCTATTTTTGCAGGTTTCCAAAAGAAGGGGTTTTGTATGATTCCATTTAATGATTTACTCAGTGATTTTCAATGGATCAGTCTTCTGATATTTGTATTTTTTACAGTTGTAATCTTAGTTTATTACTGGCTTTATTATAGCCGTATTGCATTTAGAAATACCCCAAAGGCCAATGCTTCAATAAAACCGGATCTTCCGGTATCCGTAGTGATCTGTGCAAGAAATGAGTATGAAAATCTGAAGAGTAATTTGCCCCTTGTGCTGGAACAAAATTACCCAGCCTTCGAAGTAATTCTTGTAAATGATTTTTCTGAAGATGACAGTTATTTTTTTTTAAAGTCCTTACAGGAAAAGTATCATAATTTTAATGTCATCAATTTACGCGAAAATGTAAACTTCTTTGCGGGCAAGAAACTAGCCCTTGCCTTAGGAATCAAATCTGCTAAATTCGATACTATTCTTCTTACAGATGCCGATTGCTCGCCTGCAAGCCAAAACTGGATATCAGAAATGATGTCGGCTTTTGATGATAAAACTGAAATTGTTCTCGGTTATGGTGGATATCGAAAAATTAAGGGTTTTCTTAACAACCTGATCCGATTCGACA
This sequence comes from Bacteroidales bacterium, assembly GCA_019429055.1. GTDB lineage: Bacteria > Bacteroidota > Bacteroidia > Bacteroidales > UBA7960 > SKVR01. Next base: position 5,298 of record JAHYJP010000003.1, on the reverse strand, counting down.
CGGTTTCAATTGCCGTTCAATACCTGGGATTTGCACTTGCTGGTAAACCTTACATGGGTGTTGGGCGAAATCTTGCATACAAAAAAGAGCTGTTTTTCAGAAGCGGGGGATTTACTTCGCATTATAAAATTAATTCAGGTGATGACGATCTTTTCGTAAATAAAACCGCAAACCGCAAAAACACTCAAATTGTAATACACCCTGATAGTTTTACCCTTTCCGAACCCAAAAAATCTTTTGGTACATGGTTTAAGCAAAAAAAACGTCATCTCTCCACCGGAGGATACTACAAGGCCGGAGATAAATTCAGATTAGGTTTGCTCGCTTTTTCCAATACCATGTTTTACATTTCGCTCGTTGTATTTTTGGCTTTAGCCCAATCATTCTTAGTTTTATATATTGCAGCAGGTTTGGTTTTCCTTAAATTCTTTTCACTCATGCTCATTTATTATTATGCAGGGAAAAGGTTTAATGAACCGAAATTATTTTTATATTCGCCAATATTTGATATGATTTTTGCATTTTTAAACCCTGTTTTTGCAATTTCAAATCTATTTTACAGGAAAAATAAATGGAAGTAAACCCCAATCTCACAGAAAAAGCTCAAAGAGATTATGAACTGGTAAGGGAGGCCGTTGAAAATGGCAACCAGCTGGCGTTTACCGAGCTCATGGGATTATACAGAGACACCATTTATTTCATGCTGGTAAAAATGACCGGCAATGTTGACGATGCCGAAGATCTTACCCTCGAAGCTTTTGGAAAAGCTTTTAAAAATCTTTCGCAATATACACCTGATTACGCTTTCAGTACCTGGCTCTTTAAAATTGCATCCAATAATTGTATTGACTTTATGCGCAAGAAAAAGAAGAATGTGCTGGCCAACGATAATTATGAAGATGTAACGGAATCTTACCATGTCAAGAGCATGGCATCCGGCAGCCTCGATCCTGAAGAAAACCTGATCAAATCTCAGAAAATTGAACTGATGCGCAAAGTTGTTGATAAGCTGAAACCGCGCTACAAAAAACTCATTCAACTAAGATATTTTGACGAATATTCGTATGAAGAAATTTGCGTGGAGCTGGATTTACCCCTGGGAACGGTCAAAGCACAGCTATTCAGGGCACGTGAATTTTTATTCAATATTTTAAAAGATTCGCAGGAAAGGTTTTAAACAAAGAGGCTGTCTCAAAACTGCCAGTTGGCCGTTGAGCCTGTCGAAACTACATCTGATTATCAGTCAGATACTCACTTCGACAAGTGTTACAATGAGTTTATCGAATTGCTCAGTATCCAAATCAAAACTGACTATTGAGTCACCCTCTTTGGTAGTAATATCTTAAATTCTTTATTCTTCCAGCGGAACCAATCTTACAAATAGCCCCGGAGACTCAGTCAAAACATATATGTAACCGTCTGGTCCCTGCCTGATGGCCCTGAAACGGGCAAATCCCTGAAGCAGTTTTTCGGTTTCAACAACTTTACGACCTTCAATTACTACTCTGTGAATATGCTGTCCTGCAAGTGCACCCACAAGAAGATTTCCCTTCCACTGAGGGTATTTGTCACTTGTAACAATATCGAGCCCGCAGGGGGCAATAGATGGCGTCCAGTGCAAAACAGGATCAACCTTACCCGGGAGTGTTGTATCCTGCGTAATTACAGTACCATTGTAGTTGATTCCATAAGTAGCAAGGGGCCAGCCATAGTTTTCGCCTTTGAAAACCACATTGATTTCATCACCTCCCTTAGGTCCGTGCTCATGCGTCCACAAATCCCCTGTTTCGGGATGAATTACCATTCCCTGGATATTTCTGTGCCCATATGACCATATTTCGGGCATAGCACCCGGTTCATTTACAAATGGATTATCCTGGGGAACCGTGCCGTCATCATACATTCTCAGAACCGTACCTCTGTGATTTTCAATATTCTGGGCATCATTCATTACACCTCTGTCACCAATGGTTGTAAAAAGATAATTTTCAGAGTCAAAAACAATACGACTGCCAAAGTGGGCTCCGCCGGAGGAGCTGGGATAGCCATGAAAGAGCTGTTCAAATTCCACTATCTGATGATCCTGTAACTTACCTCTTCCAATGGCTGTATTGCCGCCTCCGGGTCCGGGGGCTGAATAGGCAAAGTAAAGCCATTGATTCTGATCATAATCGGGGTGCATAACAACATCGAGCAGTCCGCCTTGTCCGTGTGCCCATATTTCGGGTAATCCGGGTACAGGTTCACTGTGTAATTGTCCGTCCTCCCAAATTCGCAATCTTCCGGGGCGTTCAACGATAAGAATTCTTCCATCCGGTAAAAATTCAAGACCCCATGGGTTTTCAAGACCTGTTGCAAGTGTGTCGATCGTTACATCAAGATCCCCAACCAGTTGTGAAGGATCTTTTTCGGCAGATGTACATGAAACAAAAGAAAAAGTGAGTAATGCAATAACAAATAAAATTTTTTGAACTTTCATAAAATCAATATTTTCAGGTTTACTATATAAAGATAACAGCCTTGTTGTCCTGATTCCTAAAAAAAGAGCCTTTATTTTAGGTTAAACTATGTTAAATTAATTTTTAGCTGATTCCGTAAATTCTCAATTTACTCAATACACATCCTATTATTAGATATTATTATGAGAGTTATTCCATGAGATAGTAGTACATTTGCAAAACATTTGGCAAAAGTCTGAAATATAAACATTATACTATCCTGATTGTTAAATAAATAGGAAATCAAAATTTACTGCAGTAATAATCCTTCTGCATCACTTATCTGGAAAAACAAATGCAAATTAAGAGAAACTTTGACCTTCTGGAAAGGTTTACCGCTCTGCCGGATACGGTAGGTCGTTTTAAACTTGCCGGTGTTGAAAACGGCAAATGGAGAGAATACAATACTGAGGAATATAAAGATAATGTCTGGAATGTAAGCATGGGCCTTCTGGCTATGGGTTTTAAACCCGGTGATAAAATTGCAACTATAACCAATAACCGGCCCGAGTGGAACTTTATGGAAATGGGTGTTGCCATGGCCGGCATGGTTCATGTGCCCATTCATTCCACGCTTTCCACAGATGAACTGGAGTATATCATTAACCACTCAGAATCAGCTATGGTTGTGGTTTCAGATGCTACACTTTACAAAAAGGTTCAGAGTATTAAAGACAAACTTCTTTATACCCGCAAGATCCTTACTTTTAACCCGGTTGAGGGTGCAGAACATTGGTCGGTAATAACCCAAGCAGGTAAAACTAATGCAACCCGCTACTATGATGAAGTTATGGAAATTCGTGAGAAGATCAATGAAGATGACCTGCTCACTATTATCTATACTTCAGGTACCACAGGTGTTCCTAAGGGAGTGATGCTTTCCCACAAAAACCTGATGAGTAATGCCATTACCACAGCACGAATTCAACACCTGAATCATAATCATAAAGCCCTGAGCTTTTTGCCTCTTTCTCATGTTTTTGAGCATATGGTTAACTACCAGTATCATTACCTGGGAGTCAGCATATATTATGCAGAAAATATTAACACCATTGCGCGCGACATCAAAGATCTGCAGGTAGATGGTTTTATCGCGGTACCCCGGTTGCTTGAATCGATCTACGACAAGATCATGCAGAAAGCAAGAAAACTAAGTGCACCCAAACGTTACATTTTTCTTCAGTCACTTAAACTTGCCGAAAAATTTACTCCTTACAAAAAACAATCTCTATCCTTCAGAATCCGTCATTCTTTGGCCGATAAACTGGTGTTCAGCAAATGGCGCGAAGCATTGAGTCCAAATCTTACTTTTATTGGATGTGGAGGCTCAGCCTTGCAGCCTCGCCTGGCCAGAATTTTCTGGGCAGCAGGTTTACCCGTTTTTGAAGGTTACGGACTTACTGAAACATCACCTGTGGTTGCCGTTAACTACTCTAAACCCGGATATACACTACCAGGATCAGTAGGGAAAGTTTTGAATGATGTAGAAGTAAAAATTGCCGAAGATGGTGAGATCCTTATCAAAAGCCCCGGACTTATGCTTGGATATTACAAAGATCCGGTAGCGACATCCGATGTTATTGATCAGGATGGCTGGTTTCGCAGTGGCGATATTGGCGAATTTACAGATGATGGATTTCTGAAGATTACCGACCGTAAAAAAGAAATCTTCAAAATGTCGAATGGTAAATACGTTGCTCCGCAACAAATTGAGAATAAACTCAAAGAGAGCTTTTATATTCAGCAGTTAATGATTGTAGGAGAAAACCAGAAATATCCTGCCGCTATTATAAGTCCGAATTTTCAGGAGCTTGTGCAATGGTCGCAGAAAAAGAAGATTCAGTTTCAGGATCATGCTGAACTGATTAAAAATGCCCAGGTGGTAAAACATTTCCAGGAAGAAATAAGGAAATTCAATAAAAAGCTCAGCGAAAATGATCAGGTAAAAAAGATTATTCTGATTGCTGATGAATGGAGTCCATTAACCGGAGAGCTTTCATCTTCACTGAAGCTGAAGAGGCAATATATCATTCAGAAATATAAAGACCTTGTGGAAGCGTTATATAATCCCCGGTCTGAACCCATTCGCGTAAAGAGTGATAACAAAAATCAATCGCGCGATTAAGATTCTCCACAAAAAACATTCGAGAAAGGATTCCTGATTTTCAGGAATCCTTTTTTATTTTAACCTATTGTGGTGAGGAGATTTTACCTTATTAGCTTAAGGGCATTTTAAAATCATTATTTTTAGGGATTGCAGGGTTACCAGGCTAGTCCTAATTTTGCATCAGTTAAAAATGTCATTAGAATTTATTCCCTAACAAGAAAGAACACCCGGATTCGAAATCATTTATTGTAAAGTTTAACTCTAAATGGGTAAATTAATTTGGGTGTCTTTTTTGAAAAATAAAAGGCAATTTAATACCTTTTTGCTTATTAACTGGTTCAAATATTATTATTTCTTAAATGAACATTAAATGGAGGCCTACTTGCAAAAATTGATACTATTATTAGCTTTAATTATTATTTCACATCATTCTTTTGCGGAAAATACAGAGCTTAGTCTGGGAGGAAAAGTTACAAACGGGGGTGAAGCAGTTCCTTTTGTAGCGGTTTATATAAAAGGTACTAACCATGGCACCACAACAGATGAAAATGGTTTCTTCTTTATCTCCGGAATAACAGAACAGGATGCTCAACTTACCATAAAAGGTATTGGATATAAAACAACGCACTATCCTGTTTCCGATATGGATCATTCAGGACAAACAGTTATTGAAATTGAACAGGATGTGCAATT
>JAHYJP010000155.1 GCA_019429055.1 Bacteroidales bacterium | reverse complement strand
TTAAGGCTAAAGTTGCAATTGAGGCGCTCAAAGAGCGTGAGTCACTTGCTGAATTATCAAAACATTTTGAAGTACATCCTAACATAATAAGTAAATGGAAGAGGGAGTTTTTGGAGAACTCTGCCAATGTATTTGACCATCAATCCAAAGAACAGGAAAAAGAAGTTGATATAGAAAAACTCTATGCCAAGATCGGCCAGCTCGAAATAGAAAATGATTTTCTAAAAAAAAATCTAAGGAAAATTGGACTGTGAAAGAGCGACTAGATTTAATTGATATTGAACATGTTCTGAGTGTCAGGAAACAATGTGAAATTTTATCGGTTCACAGAAGTGGTTTGTATTATAATCCCCAGGGAGAGAAAAAGGATAATCTGGAGATCATGCGAAATATGGACGAGCATTATCTGAAGCATCCTACTGCAGGAGTTATGCGCATGCAGGACATGTTGTTGAGTCTGGGAATGGTAGTTAATCATAAACGGGTTCGCCGGCTGCTTCGTCTGATGGGTATGATGGCGATCTATCCAAAGAGAAATCTTAGCAAATTGGGGCTGATAAAATATATTCGTCCTTACCTGTTGAAGGGGCTGAAGATAGAGCGTTCCAATCAGGTTTGGGGTATTGACATAACCTATATTCCAATGAAGAACGGTTTTCTGTATTTAACAGCCATTATAGATCTTTACAGCCGTTTTATCGTTGGCTGGGGGATATCCAATACTCTTGATGCTGAAGCTTCATTATCGGTCATGAAACAAGCCATTAAGGAACACGGCAAGCCGGAGATCATAAACTCCGATCAGGGCAGTCAATTTACCTGTGAAGATTGGATCGGGCACATGGCAAAAGAAGGCATAACTGTAAGTATGGATGGTAAAGGCAGAGCTCTTGACAATATCTTCATAGAAAGGTTCTGGAGATCCTTAAAATATGATTATGTGTACCTGCATCCGGCTAATGATGGCCTGGAGCTGTATCAGGGATTAAAGGAGTATATCAGCTATTACAATTACGAATTGTGTCACCAGGGTATTGGAAGAAGAATCCCGGCAGATCTGTACAAAAAAGCAGCATGAGATATTAACAGAAAATGAATTTATTAACAAAAGAAAAAAGTAGCAAAAAGGAAAAGGTGTTAATAACCAGAATAACTCTATCGAGTTATTTCCGGTAATTAACACTGTTTTACATCATCATAATAATGATTTAAATCAATTAAGAAAAGACCAAGAGTGGTCCTAAGAATGGGGAGTATAATAGTCTTTACTGTTGAAACACACGACAGGTACAGAGGGCGGGTAATGGTTGGAAAAGAACTGGATCCCTCTTACTGGTTTTCGAAAAAATCATTTCACGAAGCATATACTGAGAAAATATGGTGGCCTCACCTCCTCGACCGGGCAGGAGCAATTGGAGCAATGTACGGAGCTGATCCTCTAGCCTTTGCTGTTCATGCTGAATATATTAACAGACCTGTCACAGTGATAATAGATAAAAATGGAATTGTGCGGTTTCAATATCGTGGAACATTCTGGGGTGACCGTCCGACAATTGAACAGACTCTTAAAATGATTGAAACAGGAGATTTTTCATTTGAACACCCGCAGCGATTAAAACTGTGAAAAAGTTAGACTTGTTTTGAGTTGGTTGATTAATTGTGGTTTTGAAACTTTATTTTTTACTTATAAAACTTCATATTATGATATTTACCGAACTGAAAATAGAAGGGATGACCTGCGACCATTGTGCGCAAACCATCTTAAAAAAACTTGAAAATAAAAAAGGTATTATCCAAAAAGATATCAGCTATCCTGCCGGATCCGGGAAGATTGAATATAATCCCGATGAAATATCGAAGCAGGAGATCATTGATGCGATCAATTCTTCCGGCCATTACTCGGTAGTGGATGAAATAACCTCCGTCTATGATGTAAAAAACTTTGATTTAATCATTATTGGCGGAGGCTCTGCAGCTTTCTCGGCAGCTATTAAAGCCGAAAGTTTAGGACTGACAACATTAATGGTGAACGGAGGATTGGATTTTGGCGGCACTTGTGTTAATGTAGGATGTGTGCCTTCCAAGAACCTGATCCGTGCTGCCGAAACTGCTTATCACGCTGCTCATTCCAATTTTGAAGGCATTAAACCAAAAGGATCAGACGTTGATTTTGCTCAGTTAATAAAAGACAAAAAGCAATTGGTTTCAACCCTTCAACAGAAAAAATACATGGATGTTGTGAGCGACTTTCAGAATCTCAAAATGATTACAGGCTGGGCAGAGTTCCTGGATACTAAATCAATTATTGTGAACGGGAAAGAAAAATACACTGCTCTGAAATTTCTGATTGCTACAGGCGCTACGACCAAAATCCCCGATATTAAGGGTTTGAGTGAGGTTGACTACCTTACTAATGTATCCCTGTTCGACCTGGAAGTACAACCCAAATCGATGATTGTTCTGGGTGGCGGATACATCGCGTTGGAAATTGCACAGGCATATTATCGCCTGGGGACCAAAGTAACTTTACTTCAACGTTCAGGGCAGGTGCTGTCAAAACTTTCTGCCGATGTTGCCGGAGAACTGACCAGTCACCTCATAAATGAAGGTATGGAAATTTATTCAGGACTGCATTTTATTGAAGTTTATGAAAGCTCCGGAAAAGTTCGAGTTACAGTAGAACATAAAGGTGAGCAAAAGGTTTTTGAAGCAGAGAATTTACTTGTATCCACCGGGACAAAACCAAACACAGATAGATTGGGTTTGCAAAACATTGGTTTGGAACTCGATAATAATGGCCATATCCTGGTAAATGATAGAATGGAGACCAATTTGCCCAACATCTATGCTGCAGGTGATGTAACAAATACTCCTTCTTATGTTTATACAGCAGCTTTCGAAGGCAAGGTTGCCGTTGAAAATGCATTTGCCGGCAATAACAGTGTGGTGGATTACTCATCATTGCCCTGGGTTGTTTTTACCGATCCGCAGGTGGCAGGCGCCGGTCTTGACGAAGCAGAGGCAGAAGCCCTGAAGATTCCTTATGAAGTTTCTAAAATGGAATTGAAAGATGTACCACGGGCAATTGCAGCTAATGATACCCGGGGGTTTATCAAACTTATCCGCAATACAGATACCGATAAACTCATTGGGGCAAGATTAGTAGCTCCGGAAGGCGGGGAACTCATTCAGCAACTGAGCATGGCTATTAAATACGGTATCACTGTGAAAGATTTGGCCGAAAGTTTATATCCTTACCTCACTTTAAGCGAAGGAATAAAGCTTGCAGCCATCACTTTTGGGAAAGATATATCTGAATTAAGTTGTTGTGCCAGCTGACCGGAAATTTCAGGTCTAATCATTTTTAATTAAAAAAGAGTAAAGCGCTCATTCGATAGTTAGTTAATAGTGTTGATCGCTGCATTTATAACTAATAGACCGGTCACATCCTTAAAAAATGATTATAAAACATTTTATCAAAACATATAATAATTGAACAACCTCTTAAAATTATTGAAACAGGCGATTCATCATTTGAACATCTGCAACGGGAAAAACTCTTACCGGTAGATTAACCCCTGATTTTATCCAGAAGCCTGTTTAGCTCATTTACCTCATCAGGGCCCAGATTTTCCAGTAGTTTATCAACCTTTTTTTCGCAGTCATCCATCTTATCAAGAAGATCAAGTCCTTTTCCGGTAATGGCTATAACCTTTTGCCGACGATCCTCTGAGTTTTCTGTCCGGTCAATATAACCTTTCCCATGCAACCTGTCAATTATCCGGCTTACATCTGAACTTTTATCAAGCATCCGCTCTTTTATGTAACCGATTGAAGCAGGCCTTCCGGAACGATTACCACGCAACACCCTCATAATATTATATTGAGGTTCGGTCAATCCATGATTCTTTAATAGTTGCAGAAAATCATAACTTAACTGTTTAACAGTATAAGTCATATTTATCATGCCTTTATGATAATCGTTCCTGAAACGGCCCTTTATTTCATCTTCAATCCTCATAGAGCTATTTTCTTAATGTTTTTAATGCACTGCCCCAGGCAATTAACTGATCGAGCATTGTATTAAGATCTGCTTCTTTTTGTAGTGCAGGTTTAAAAGCGTTGAAGTTTTCAAAGTCAGTGAAAAGTGAAAAAGTAACCTGGGCACGAACGTCTGCTATCTGAAGTTCTGCCATTATGAGACGTAAATTTTCCACAGCCCTTACTCCTCCCATTGAACCGTAGCTGACAAAACCGGCAGCTTTGTTATTCCATTCGGCATACAGGTAATCAATTGCATTCTTGAGAGCTCCTGATGTTGAGTGATTATATTCAGGTGTTACAAAAACGTAAGCATCAAAAGATTTGATCTTTTCCGACCATACTTTGGTATGCGGCTGTGAATATTGCTGCATCGCGGGTGGCACAGGCTCGTCAAGAAGAGGCAGATTATAATCCTTGATATCAATCAGTTCGAATTGTGCATCATTCCTCTTCTGAGCAATTTCATTAATCCAACGGGCAACGGCTTCTCCATTCCGTCCGGGTTTTGTACTTCCGATAATAATGGCAATCTTAATCATTTTACTTTATTTTAATGGTTATTTATAAATCTTCAAATATGATTCCCGACATAATATGTATGAACATTATATGTTGAAACAATTAATTTATAAAAAGGTTCAGATTAAATGAATATCGGATATTTATAGTGTTACTTTTCGCTTTAGCTCGAATGACAATTTGTTTTGGGGCACCAGGAGAACAGAAGTGATCTTATGATTTTATAGCATCCACGTTTGTTCTTTGCAGGTGATTCCTTAACTTTAAGATTCTAACTCCTACATGGGTTCAATAACAAACAATTATGAAAACGACCCTGGCTTTCGATGTTTATGGTACCCTGATTGATACACGGGGTGTATACAATGCTCTTGAAAAATTAGTTGGAACTTTGGCCGATACCTTCACTGAAACCTGGAGGGCAAAACAACTGGAATACACATTTCGCAGAGGATTGATGCAAAATTATGTGAACTTTGAAGTCTGTACCCGAAATGCCCTGGACTTCACCTGTTTGCAGTTGAATACTTATATCACAGATGAAGAAAAAGCCATATTAATGCATCAATACAGTATTTTACCTTCTTACCCTGATGTAAAAGAAAGTCTGATAAAACTTAAAACTTCAAATTACCGATTATTCGCATTTTCGAATGGACGGGAAAAAGATGTAAGAGGTTTACTTCAGAATGCAGGCATTAGCCAATTTTTTGAAGATATTATAAGCGTTGACGATATCGGATCATTCAAACCAAATCCTGCTGTTTATGAGCATTTCCTGCAGAAGTCCAAATCTTCGAAAACCGACTCCTGGCTCATATCGGGGAATCCATTTGATGTTATTGGAGCAATTTTTACCGGTATGAGGTCAGTATGGGTCAGACGTAACCGCAATATTATCTTTGATCCCTGGGAAATACAACCAACGGAGATAATAAATGAATTACCGGAATTAATAAAAGTTTTGAAAGTCTGATAAGTAGTGACAGGGTATATTCTAAAATTGTTTACACCTGGTGGGTGCTAGCATATATTACACGAGGATTGTTGGTGGCGATAAATAAAAGAATGAGTTAAATTTCGAGATTTCCTAAAATCTTCTTAAGCATAGAAATACAGTTTCTCACTTCAGCATCACTTAACCCGCTTGTTGCTTCTGCCAGAGTGTCACGGGCAAGAACTTCAATTTTTCTGTAGGTTTCACTGCCTTTTTCTGTAAGCCTGACGATCTTAAATCGTTTATCATCCCTGTCCGTAGATCTTTTAACAATCCCGTCCTTTTCCAGATCAGCAATCAGTCGCAAAACCTTTACTTTATCATATCCCAGAAATAATCCTATATCGGTTTGTGTTGCCTGATGCTGAAATTTTAGCATTGAAATAACACACCACTGTTCAGCATTAACTGAAATTCCATCTTCTTGTATCTTTTTAACCAAAAGAACCCCAAGTGATTTTGATATTCTTTGAGTAAGATTACCTAATGAAGTATCGAAGCTATATTTCATCATAATATAATTTTGATCATAATGGTATGATGGAACCACACATGATTGATAATGAATTATATTCATTCGTGTTTGTGATTTGGGTCAATCATGTGGGTTTCATCATTCCTAATATAAATTCAGAATCAAAAATAGAATATTTTCCCGGCGAAACATCTTTAATATGTCAATGCATAAATATTAGTTTCATTTGTAACTAATAATATATAAATTTGCTTAAGAAAATTCTAAATAATGAATGAAGGGAAAAAGGGATTTGATCGGCGGAAATTTATAAAAACGGCCGGTATATCAGGTGGAGTTCTAGCTCTTGCCGGTTCTGCAGGTGCGGGACTTGCCTCTGGTAAGCATAAAGAAAGTTATACAGGCTGGGGAAGAACAGCTTACGGTAAGGATCAGTTTTTTAACCGCAAACCGTTTATTGTAAATAATCCTACCTATGAAAAGGTTGGCGAGTCGCGCAGGATAACCTATATTGAAGATCTGTTCAAAAGAAACGGAGAGCTTTCGAGATTGCTTTTTGCCAGGGAAGGCGAAGTGCCATTGTGGACCTTTGAAGATGGCGTTGAAAAACTTCCTGAACCGCTTCGGGCATATTATCTTGAACATCCGGAAGCTCTTGGGGAGTTCAGAAAATCAATGCAAAAGTCTCGGGAACAGGAAGAAAACTGGAAGAAATACAAACATAAATATCTTCTTGCCGATGCATGGTCATCAGCTCATGCAAGTGCCATTCAGGGACAGGGAGCATTTCCACCCCAGCCAAGGGGAGTCCCGGAAGAATCTGATTTTCGTGGAGTGAATAAAGAGATTCTGCAATTAAAATCACCTCCACACGGCTCATCACTTATAAAACAGATCACACATAGTTTCGGAGCCTCTCTTGTTGGAATAGCCAGGGTTAAAGAAGATTGGGTTTACCAGGGTTACCTCCGCGGTGTGGGCAAAGATGAATATGAGGTGCCCGGTCACTGGAAGTATGCAGTTGTAATTGCCGTTCCACATGAATGGGATTCAATGTATGCCAATCCAACTTATGGCACGTCGTATGATGCTTATTCAAAGTTAAGGTTTATTGCAGGTAAGCTGGAGGTGTTTTTAAAAGAGATAGGTTATGCAGCCCGTTCCCATGTCCCTCCAACATCATACGAGATAGCTATGCCGCCGCTTGCTATTGATGCCGGACTTGGTGAACAGGGACGCCATGGAGTGCTGATTACACCGGAGCTTGGAGCAAATACAAGGCTTGCTGCGGTAACAACAAACATGCCTCTTGAACCAGATAAACCAATCGATATAGGAATTAAGAAATTCTGTTCCAAATGTAAGATCTGTGCCGAAGAGTGCCCAGGCGGTGCAATTAGTTTCACTGATAAACCCGAGAATGTAATAAGGGGTTACAAACGCTGGAATATTGATGCTGATAAGTGCTTTACAATCTGGAACTCAGTTGCAGCAAGCCATGCCAGAGGATGCAGGGTTTGCCTGGCAGTCTGCCCCTATTCACGCAAAAACAACTGGATACACAAAATAGTCAGGGAAGTCGATCCCCGCGATCCAACCGGAATTTTTTCATCAGCAATGCTGGCAATGCAGAAAAAGTTCTTCAGCTACCCGGGCGGGCAGGAATACCTTCCCCCTCCCGATGGAGACAACCTTACCTTCGGTGAGGCACCTGACTGGCTTTTGACAGAAGAATGGTTTAATATTTAATTCTAAGAATATGTTTCCAAACGCACCAATACTTGGCCCTCTGTACTGGATAATCATGGGAGTTATTTATTCGGTAAATCTTGCAGGTTTTTATTACCGGACAAAGGATTCGAAAATTCAGATGACCTGGTGGAAATGGTTATTCTCTGTTTTGTGGTTTATCGGTATTAATGTTGTTATCGCGGGAGGATTCACCCTCTTCGGAGAGAATGAAATGAGAGCCGGACTTTATTTTACCGGACTTTTTGGAATAATTTTTATTATTCTGGGAGTGGGTCTGTGGCGCCTGCTAAATACCCGGTAGATAATTAGTGCCTGAAAGAAAACTCACGTTTTCCTGGGTTTTCATAAAAAAAGTCTCTTCACTTAGCTTGGGATGAATTTCGGATCAGGATTTTCACTCCTGATCCGGGTTGATTTCCTCCCTTCATACTCAAATATGGTCATAAATTCACACTCCAGGGCATACCTCTTTCATGTTTGAAGAGTGAAAGTATGTACATATATTTTGGAACGGCTGTTATGCCGCTGCTCTCAATTCTCTTTCTGCCATCTCTTGTTTTCGTCGGATGGCGATCAGTTCCTGACCGATACGTCGCAGGTTATATGCCGCCACAGCCAGGCCCACATAACGCCTAAAATGATCATAGCTCTTATCCGGGCACCGGTCTAACCCTCTGTGTTCAAGCTCGTTGATATTGGATTCTACTGCACTGTGCTTGTTTCTTAACAGTTTAAAGCTTCGATGCTCCTCCTCGGCCTGCTCCAGCTTGTTGCACTTCCCTTTCTTGGGCATGACTACTTTATCGATATGCTTCTCCAACAAGGCCTTGTTTTCCTTATGCCAGAAGCCCTTGTCAAAACTCCAGCTTCTGATATTATAACTGGAAGCCAGCGCTTCTGCTATGGGTTTTACCATCTCAGAATCGGACTGGTTCTCCATGATCCTGTAATCTACAATCAGGTTGTATTGATCCGTGGTAATGGCCAGCTTTTTACCCAACTCCACATTAGGACTCAATTTTCCCTTGGTGATCCACTCGGTGTATTCCTCGAAAATAGAGAATACCTTTTCATCATGAGGAATCTGTTCCCCTTGCAGAACCCTGCGATCAAGCAGGTCAATGAATTTGTCCAAAAACTTCATATACCGCATCAGATTCAGCAGGAGCATTGTATCCATCTCATCTATTACAGGGAGTTCTGAGTCCATCAGTTTTTCTCGTAGTGCCCGTGCTTTTGTCAAATAATATCTCACCGCTTGCTTGATCCTTTCTTCCTTGCCCTTGCCTCCCGATGAAGAAGCTTTACCTACGGCCCTCATGGCATTCTTCATTTGGCGGTACCAATCATGCTTCTTCCTCCATCCAGAAATCCATGGATACTTCTGCTGGAACTTACCTGCCATGTCAAGGCATTTGCGGGCACTGTCCCATAACAGGTTGTAATCCGTTGGAAAATGTACATTGCTCTCTACTACAAAACTATCGGTCTTTAAGCGCAAGGCTGCCTCCTCTTTTTTTTTAAACAC
>JAHYJP010000366.1 GCA_019429055.1 Bacteroidales bacterium | reverse complement strand
AAAACCATGCAGCAATATCAAATAACCTATAGGAGCTTTTGAAGCGTGAACCAGCAGGTCATCAAATTCGGTACTGGTCTTTTGTGTGAGATGGATTAATTTCTTCTCAACAATATGCAGGAAAATGAATCTTACAATGTAGGTAAGCAATATTATGATAAAGAATAGCCCGAGCTTTTCCAGTGAGAGGTCAAGCATTTCTATGTTTAAGATATCGGGTATTGTTATCATGGGACTTCTGGGATTTAAGTGTTAACGATACTTAAAAGTTCCCGCTATGGAAAATGGTGAATTCTAGATACTGCATTATTGGTAATGATATCTGAAAACTTAAAGGAACTAAGGGGCAAGCATATTACAAACTTACTCATTCAACTTCTCTTTCAGGAAACTGCCGATGAACATACTTATTGTAATTACCACACCTAAAACGATAGCAAGTATCAAAACAAAGCCATTCAATTCCCCACCCTCCTGGATAATTCCAAACACAAAACCAAGAATTAACCCGGAAATAAGGCCTAATTTCAAGACTTTTTCCCTGTTATACTTACTACTCAAAATATAGCCAAATACAATTCCTGCTATGAAAATTAAAACTTCTAATAATCCAAAAAACATATTTTATCACCTGGGATTTTTTCCTGTGTGAATATTCCGGTTATTGAAATGGAATGGAAATACTTCAATCACCAATACTCAAAGTCTTTGATTCCCCGTTCTCTTTCCAATCTAACCGGACCGTTACGTTCACATCTGTTTTCGGTTCAGTCCTCTCTCTTATATATTCTGACTCAAACTCTACAGTTAACTCATTGTTCGGAAGCATGTCCACTCCTTCTTGTACTATTTTTCTGACAACTTTATTATGTGCAATATCGGTAAAAATTACTGTGATAGTTAAATCTTCTGCAGTTATATCCCCGGTATTTGCGAATGAACCATGCACTGTTACGCTTTGATTGTGCGTATCATTTATTATGCCTCCCTGTGCAACATCTACACTTGAGAAAATATTCGCACCTTGCGTTTCCTGAAGTGGAACAAAAAAGCCCACTGCAATTATCGCACAAACTGCCAGTGCAATGATAATTACGTTCTTATTTTCTGTAAGTTTCATATTTACACTTCCGGAATTGCCAATTTCATCCCCATACGTGGCTTAATTTTATGGAATAATGGTGAGTCAGGAATGAAATAAATATCGTCTTTCCCGTTAATACTTTTTTCATGTTAGGTAATATATGGACTTTATACTAAAAAAACCTACAATACAGCAATCCTTTTTATCCAATCCTGCCTTTAATTCCTCATCATGACAGGCGCAGTAACATTACTCTCATCGGGTCTGGATTCCACAGTAGCCTTCAAGCAGGCCCTGGACACCTTCGATAACGTGATATGCCTTACCTTTGACTATGGACAGCGGGCAGCG
>JAHYJP010000002.1 GCA_019429055.1 Bacteroidales bacterium | reverse complement strand
TGCCTCTTGCCCGTTGGCTAAAGCCAACGGCAATGGACTTTAATACACTCTTTCCCCCCCAATCCATGTTTCCAGCACGGGCAGATTGTAAATGAGATTTTCATCTACAGTCAGCAAATCAGCATCCAGAATGACAAAATCAGCAAATTTTCCGGGTTCGAGACTGCCGCGGGTTTCTTCTTCAAAGTTGGCTTTGGCAGCCCAGATGGTCATGCCTTTTAGAGCTTCCTCCCGTGTAAGAAGTTGTTCAGGATACCAACCCCCCTGGGGATTGCCATGCTGATCGGTGCGGGTAAATGCTGCATGATAGCTGTAAAGCGGATTGATATGCTCTACCGGAAAGTCGCTTCCATTGGGCAACCAACCAAACTGGTTCATCAGATCGCGGTATGCGTAAGCTCCTCTGATTCTGTCGGGACCCACGCGTTCTTCCGCCCAGCCCATGTCGGATACGGCATGGATGGTCTGGATGCTGGGGATAATTTTAAACTCGCCAAAAAGATCAAAATCAGCGGGGTCAACCACCTGGGCATGCTCTATACGCCAGCGAAGATCGTTTCCGGGCTCAAGAAAATCAGCATACATTTTGAGCATAATATGATTGGCTTTATCACCAATGGCATGGGTATTTACCTGGAAGCCATGCTGAAGGGCAAGTTCACAGGCTCTGCGCATGAGCTCCATATCATCCACAAGGATTCCAAAATTACCGGAATCATCACTGTAGGGTTCTTTCATCAAAGCACCTCTTGAGCCCAGCGCTCCATCAGCAAAAAGTTTTACTGATCTTACGGTAAGATGGTCGGTCATGTAAGGACCATTGGGTAAAAAATATTCAAAGTTTTCTTCAGAGGGGCTCAACATGGCGTAGACCCTGATATCCAATTCTCCGGCTTTGTAAAGACTATCCAGCAATAAAATATTTTCTTTTGGAAGTCCTGCATCACATACAGAAGTGAGGCCCACGGCAAACATATCCTGTTGTCCCCTTTGAAGCAATGCTATCTTTTCTTCGAGGTTGGGTGGTGGTATCAGTGAAGAAACCAGGTACATGGCCCGGTCAATCAGTAAGCCGGTGGGTTTGCCATCTCGAATGCGCACTTCTCCACCTTCAACTCTTGTATCAGAAGTAATACCGGCCATTTCAAGGGCCTTGTCGTTTGCCACAGCCGCATGTCCGTCAACCCGCACGATATAAACCGGGATATCCGGAAAAGCTTCGTTCAACAGATGATTATCAGGCATTTCCTTTACTTCAAAAAGATTCTGATCCCAGCCCCTGCCCTGCAGCCATTCACCCATCATGGTCTCCCTGTGGGCCTGCAAACGGTCAACTATCTCTTCCATGGATTCCGACATCCACAAACTGGCCCGCAACAGGTTAAGTGAATACCCTATGAAATGGCTGTGCGGATCAATGAACCCGGGATACACAAACTTCCCGTCAAGCTCAACAACCTGCGGCGCCCTGTAAGCCCCAAGAATAGCTTCATTGCTTCCAGTTTCAAGTATTTTCCCGTCTTTGACTGCCATGGCTTCAAAAACTCCGAAATCATCATCCACGGCATAAATGTTTCCGTGGGTTAGGATCAGATCGGCTTGCTGGCGGGTAGTGCAGGAAATAAGCGTTGCAAAAAGCAATACCGGAATAAGAAGGTGAAATATTTTTATGGATGAAGGTTTGATTGAGCTCATAATTATTTGAATTTTATCAATTTGTAATTACACAAAAGTAATCATAACATGAAAAAATCGGGAAGGTTCAGATCAGATTATTTTTAAAGCCACTCAAAAAGTAAAACAAAGGCCGGCTATATGATTTCGGAGCCGGCCTTTGCTTGAAATTACTGATTTTTATAAAACCAGAATTATAAAGAAGCATTCAAAATTATCTGGTAACCATTAATCTCACCGTTACAACGCCTTTATCGTGTTGCAGAGACACAAGATATATCCCCGGTTCAAACCCGGAAACATTCAATTGATATTCATCAGAATGAACAGAATTACTGAAATAAACAGCTTTTCCGGTAATATCCGTTACTCTTAAGGCATTTACCACAAATCCTGCGTGTATATTCACCTGTTCAGTTGCAGGATTTGGGAACAGTTTCAGATGAGATGAAAAAACATCACCAACTGTGTTTTCAAGATCAAAGAATGCAGTGAGCGTTACATCGCTGTCAGGCATAGTAAAAACAAACTGGGCTTCAGTGCTTAATTCGATGCCATCTTCATCTTCCCATCTCAGGAAAACATAACCTTCAGAGGCCACCGCAGAAAGAGTTATCTCTTCTTCTGCTTCATATTGTCCGCCACCATCAACAGTGCCCCCTTCCACAGGTTCGGCAATGAGTGTAAGAATATAGGTGTCGGCGATGAATTCCAGCACTGTTACAACAGCAGTTTCAGATGCGCTGTTACCATTTACATCAAAAACGTTAAGGGTAACAGTGTTTTCACCTGCGTCCTCTGATGTGAAGAGATACACATCCAGTTCCATGGATTCAATACCACAGTTATCAAAGGAACCATTATCAATATCGGCAGGTGAAATGGCGGCTTCTCCCGTTTCATCAAGCTGAATCACAATATTTTGTGTAATCACAACCGGTGGAAGGTTATCAACCACTGTTACCTGCGCCGTTGCAAAACCGGAATTCCCATTAACATCTGTTACTGTCAGGGTTACTTCATTAATGCCCACATTTTCGCAATTGAAACCGGTAATATCCAGTTCCATGGATTCAATACCGCAATTATCGGTACTGCCATTATCCACATCCTCTGCTGTTATTAAAGCTTCACCATTTCCATCCAGTTCAACTGTAATATCCATAACGATCACCACAGGTGGCAGGTTATCCTGCACAGTAACGGTGGCTGTGGCTTCAGCAGAATTGCCATTTACATCTGTAACGGTCAATATTACTGTATTTTCGCCCACATTTGCACAAGTAAAGCCGGTGATATTCAACTCCAAAGATTCTATACCGCAATTATCGGTGCTGCCGTTATCAATATCAGTAGCATTAATAAAAGCTTCACCATTTTCATCCAGTTCTACGGTAATATTTTGCGTAAGAACTACCGGGGGAAGATTATCTTCAATTGTTACCAGGGCGCTGCCACAGGCCTGATTACCATTTTCATCAGTAATGGTAAGATAAACAGCATTTTCTCCAATATCTTCACAGGAGAAATCCTGGATATTCAGTGTCATGCTTTCAATATCCCAGCCGGAAAGCGAACCATTGTAAACATCATCCGGTGAAATGGAAACTTCACCATTTTCATCGAGATAAACAACAATATCCTGTGTTATTGTCAGATCAGGGTGGCCGATATTCAGATCAAGGTAAAGCACTGAATCGCATCCGTTGGCTGCTTCTCCCAGAATAATGGTATACAAACCACTTTCAGTAAAAGTTTCATCACCTATCTCATAAACCGATCCTTCGCAAAGTATTACTGACAATTCTGTAAATGTGAGCGGAAGGACAGTGAGCAGAGCAGAATCAGACTGGAAGAATCCATCCTGCAGTTCTACTGTGTAACTCAACCAGAAATCGCCACTTCCGGCTGCTTCTGTATCAAATGTGTTGTCAATAACAAATTCACCGGACCAGGTGCCACCTTCTGGTTCACCATCGGGTAGATCCAACAGTCCGAAGTTCTGGCATACTGCATCGAGTTCGGGTGCAAACACCATTTGTGCCGGCTCGGTAATAAAGAACTGCGCAGAGTCAATACCCAAACAGCCATTATCATTAGTAAACTCATAAAACAACCAGTATTCACCGGGTTCAAGCTGTGAGGGGTTTATGGCAGTTATGATTTCCTGGCTATTTCCGAGGAAATAAACTCCGCCGGCAGGTTCTCCCATATCCAGCGGAATGGGGTTATCCAATTGGCTTATTGTTTCAAAGGGTAAAACAAGATTTACAACTGGTAAGGCTGCTACCAGTACAATCTGAGTTGTACTGAACTCACACTGTGTTTCAGGATCAACATAAGTATAGTTTATCAGATGCTGGCCAACACCTGCCAGGGAAGGATCAAAGAAATTACCGGATATTCCGGGTCCGGTAAATATACCCCCCTGTGGCTCGGTATTTTCAAGAGATACTGCTCCCTGATCCATACAATACACATCATCAAGCGGCAATACAAACTCAGGTGCTTCAGAAATATTTATTAAAACAGCTTCAGAGAGTGTTTCGCATCCTTCAGAAGCGCCATAAATCCCTACCTGGTAACTTCCTGAAACTTGAGCCAGCCATGTACTTCCTGTACCAAAGGGTAAAGCTGCACCATTTCGATACCACTGAATAAGATATCCGGGTTGAGAAACAGAGAGTAGAACAGGTTCACCGCAACTTTCCGTTGATTCACCCTCAACAACAATTTCGGGTATCGGCGGATCTGAAACTGTCAGATCAGCACCATTGTCAGGACTGATTTCTTCAGGATCACTGGCCAGAGCTCTCAACCGGTATCCGGAGCCTTGTGGCAGACTCAGTGGCAGGGATGCCGAAACAAAACCCTGTGAGTTTGTGGTATTCTGCGCACCTAAAAGTGTTGGGTTAGTAAAATCCCCATTCTGATCTGACAATTCCACAGAAATTACATTGCCTGAATTCAGATTCCCAGCATAAAAATAGGGTACCGCGAAAGTCTGACCCGGGCAGAAAGTTATGGCATCAAAACCACCTATTACAATGCCTTGTTCAGGCAGCGTGGTAAAGAATCCTGTTAAAGGCACCTGCCCGTATACCGGCTGGTTTGGACCATTGTATTCATAAATGGCGATGTGATAGGTTACACCGGGCTCCATATTGGAAAGCGTGATATTATCATTTGCACCACGGTAAACATGGCGATGGCCTTCACCCAGATGATTAAAAGTACTATTGAAGTTCGTTGACGAACTTCCATGACTATTAAGTGTTTCGGGTTGAAAGGTAACCGGTTGAAATGGCCTCATGATCACCATTCTTCTTTCACCGGATCCGTTGGTCCAGCTAAGGTTGGCTCCGCTATTACCCACGCTGCTTATAATTAAACCGGTGGGTGGAATATCTGGAGGACTGGAGGTTCTCACAAAACCCGTCAGGTATTCATTTACCATGTATCTTTCATTGCCATTGGAACCATCATATTCAAATACTGCCACTCCATAACGTGTGTCAGGCTCCAGACCCCTGATAAGCGAACTGGTTCCGGTGGCTATACCCACAACATAATTTCCGTTACCTATTTCTGCACCTTCACCAAAAAATCCGGTGGCATAGGTTGTAAAATCTTCAGGGAGTGCATCCACAAAATCATCCTTTTTGAAAACTATAAGTCTTCGTGCCCCATTACCTGTTGTGAAATTAACAGTAAGCCTGTCACCGTTTCTGTTACTGACAGCCAGATTAGAAGCCGGAACAAAAGGCCGCTCGGCAGTTTTAAAAGCTGCACGGGCAATGGTATCGCGCAAATACACCCGACCGCTGGTACCATTGTACTCCATAAATGCAAAGTGGTAGGTAGTATCGGGTTCAAGACCGGTAAGGTTAAAATTATCGCCGGTTCCCGCATATAAAGCATAATTTCCATTTCCAAAGTGATAACCGTTACCAAAGTTTGAGTGGGTGGAGGGTGAAAACAGATCTTCGGGATATTGATTCACTTCCTGACCCATCCGGCCTATAACAATCCGGCCGGTTCCGTCACCACGTGTCCAGGTAAGTTGCATGCGGTTGCCTGTAACATTATTGGCAAATATACTGGAGGTGGGCACTATTGGAGGAAACAAGGTAGAACGACTAGCTGTAGCTACAATGTCAGGATTTTGATAAAATGACGTAGCTCCTGAACCATTAAATTCAACAATGGCAATATGATAAGTGGTTTGGGGTTGTAAGCCCAGAATACTTGCAGACAACCCCGTGCCCGAATAAACTACATAATTTCCGTTACCCAGGTGAGCTCCATTGCCAAAAGTAGAATTTGCAGTATAGGAATTACCATCAACCGGCCATGCATTAACCGGACTGCCCTGCCGTGCAATGATCATGCGTGAAATTCCATCTCCGGTTGTAAAACTTGTGGTAAAACGATTTCCCTGAATATTGGAAAAACTGATATTGGAAGCCGGAATTTCCGGTGGGCCTCCAACCAGAACCTGGCCTGTGAGTGGATCAACCCTCCTGTAAACCGGTCCGGTACTCCCATTATACTCCAGAATGGCAACATGATATTCCCCGGGTGGAATATTGGTAACATTAACTGTATTTCCACTGCCACGGTAAACAATTCTGGATGATCCGATTGAAGGTGAGTTTGAATAATTACTGTTTGATGAATAAGATGTAAGATCGTTGGGCAAATCTGTAACAGGCTGTCCTGGCCTTATGAGTACTATACGTCCGTTTCCGTTCCCGTTGGTCCAGTTGATTCTTACGGAGTTGGGCGTAATATCAGTAAAACTGAGTTCACTGGCCTGTACTTCAGGCGGAAATAATGTAGCTCTGCTACCTGTAAGAGCGGAATCAGGTATCATATAAAGGCGGTTTTCTCCTGATCCGTTATATTCAATAATAGCAAAATGATAGGTTGTTTCCTGAACAAGACCGGTAACAGAAGTGGAACCGCTCGTGCTATTCTGAATCACATAATTTCCATTGCCCAGATCATGACCAATACCAAAATTAGTACTCGCGTTATAGCTCACATTGTTCTGCGGAAAAGCATTTACCGGAGCTCCCTGCCGGGCAATTACAATACGGCCTATTCCATTACCTTCGTTGTAGCCAAGCGTCATTCTGTTACCCTGTATGTTGGAGTAAGTCAGATTTGAAGGAGGTACAGTGGGAGCTCCGAGTGTACTTACAGAATCTACCCCGGGATTGTTTTGATTATAAACAGGACCTGTACTTCCATTGTATTCAAAAAGGGCAAAATGATACTCTGTATCGGGCTGAAGTGCAGTCAAATTTACGCCTGTACCACTTCCCCGGTAAACAATCTTTGAACTTCCTATGGAAGGTGCATTATTAAAATTAGAATTGGATGAATAGCTAACGAGGTTAAGGGGGATGTCTTCCACCGGTGAACCTGCCCTTACAAGCAAAATCCTCCCGCTACCATTGCCCGGGGAAAAAGAAACAGACATACTATTACCGGTAATATCAGAAAACTCAAAGTTGCCACCTTGCACAGTTGGGGCTGAAAGTGTTTCTACCTGGCCTGTTAATACATGATCGGGCTCAGTAAGATACCATGTATTGTTGTCTGTGCCATTAAATTCAAATACTGCATAATGGTAAACCGTTGAAGGTGTCAGATTGGTAATGCCTCTTGATGAACCCGTAATCCGCCCGACAACAAAGGTATTGTTGCCCAGGTCATCTCCCTGTCCGAAGTTTGCATTGTCGTTATAGTCCAGACCATCTGCTGGTATCCAGTCTACGGGTTCATCCTGTCGTACAACGATCAATCTCCTTGTTCCGTCACCGGATGTAAATCCAAGAGTAAAACGATTTCCCTGGACATTGCTGATACTTGCATTCGTACTTCCAATGGTAGGTTTTGTAGCTGTCATAAAAGAATCTACCAGTGCTGTACCATAGGAATAAACCGGATAATTTACTCCGTTATATTCCAGTATCCGTGTATAGTACCACGTATTGGGCTGAAGACTGGTAATGTTCACGGAGTTCTGAGTCCCGGCAATAATAGCCCTTCCGCCGCCAACAGCAGAGCCGTTACCAAAAATTGAACTCCCGTTGTAGCTTTGATATAATACCGGTTCACCGGGAATGGCTCCTTGCCTGAGAATTACAAGATTTCTATTACCATCTCCCCTGTCCCATGACATACTGGCCCTGTTTCCAAAAATATCAGAAACAATCAGGTTATCAGGCCCTGTAAGCGGAGCTGAAAGGGTAGTACCGTTGCCTTCAAGCACATCATCAGTGTTGTAAAGGGTTTGAAAATCATTGCCATTGTACTCATAAATACGGAAATAGTAGGTGGAGGAGCTGTCCAGATTGTTAACAGTAACATTCGCTCCTGTGCCTTTGTAAACAACAAAGTTGCCGGTACCAATCTGATCACCTTGTCCAAAGGAATTATTAGCATTATAATCTACACCATCTACAGGTATACCGCTCCCGTAAAAATCTGACACATCACTGGCCAAAACAATTCGTCTCTCTCCGGTACCACTTACCCAATTTACCCTGAAACGATCTCCTTCCACATTAGACACCGAAAAATTGGTTGCTCCCTGCGAAGGTTGGGCTTGCAGTTTTTCTAAATAAGCAAGGGGAAAAAACATAATAATCATTAAGATGATTTTAATGATATTTCCCGACAAGTAAAAATCTGTTTTCATAACAAAATAATTTGGTTTAAACGTTCTTTTAAAACTAATTTACGATTAATTTATGAATTATCCCAGTCAAATCGCATTAATTTATATTTTCATCTATGATTATATGACCCAGGGATGATAATTAAACATTATGATGATGAGAGAATTTTTTCAGCTATTACAATATATTACATTAGAAAGAGTAAAATTGGATCATGAAACATGAATTATTTTTTAATGTCATTAAAACCGCACGATTTATTTCAGGGTTGTTGGAAATACCAAAAAAAAACTTCATTTTTGCGCAGCCAATCAAAAAAAAGCCTACTATGTCAAAAAATACCGAGAACAATAAAAACAATCCGGTGAACGACGCTTCAGCCGGTCAAACCGACCAGCAGCCCGCGCCTGCAAAAGGATTCCTGGGTTGGGTAGAACGTATGGGAAATAAACTCCCCCACCCATTCTGGATGTTCGTGTGGATATGCGTAATAATCATTGTACTGAGTGCCATAACAAGTTACTTTAACCTGAGTGCTGTGGATCCGGGTCGCGGTGAAAGCATATTTGCAAGAAACCTGGTTTCCGGTGAAGGTCTGCGCTGGTTTGTGCAGGAAATGGTAACCAACTTTGCGCATTTTGCCCCTTTCGGACTGGTGCTGGTTATGATTATGGGTGTTTCCATTGCCGAACAAAGCGGATTGCTTGCAGTAGCGTTAAGAAACGTGGCATTTGCTGTTCCCAAACAAATCGTATTACCTGTGATATTCATCATAGGTGCCTGCGGAAATATTGGTTCTGATGCGGGAATTGTTATTGTACCACCCATTGCAGCACTTATCTTTTCCAAGATGGGATTGCACCCCATTGCGGGACTTATTGCCGGTTATGCAGGTGCCACAGCGGGTTTTACAGCCAACTTCTTTATTGCAGGTACTGATGTTATGCTGGCAGGTATCACCACACAGGTGGCATCCGGAATTAACGGGGGTATTGAAGTGAGTGCCACTGCCAACTGGTATTTCATGATTGTTTCAACCTTTGTACTTGGTTTTGGAGGTGCTTTCATCGTAAAAAGGTTTACCATCCCCCGCTGCCAGGCATTTGCCGGTGCCGATATGCTGGATGAAAAAGAGCTTGAACAAAACAAAGGGATGACTGATGAAGAAAGAAAAGGACTCAAACATGCGGGTATTGCCCTTTTAATTTATACCATTTTGATTGTAATCCTGGTTGCTCCTTCCTGGGGTCCGTTACGCGATCCTGATACAGGTTTTGTTGTACCGTCTCCGTTTCTGCGCGGATTGGTGCCTATATTATTCTTTTTCTTTGCCATCCCCGGTTATTTCTATGGCAGGGCTACCGGAACCATTACCCAGGCCAATGACCTTCTGAAGCATATGGAGTTTGGTATGAAAGGGTTATCAGGATATATTGTTCTGATGCTTATTGTTGCACAGTTTATTGAGCTTTTTACCTGGTCGAACCTTGATAAGATACTAGCCATCAATGGTGCAGAATTTTTACGTACTACAGGATTAACCGGACCGGTATTATTTACACTTTACATGATCATTGTGGCCCTGCTCAATATATTCCTGGGAAGCGGATCGGCCAAGTGGGCCATTTTTGCACCCATATTTGTTCCCATGCTGGCACAGCTAAACTACAGTCCGGCTTTTGTTCAGCTGATGTACCGTGTAGGAGATTCCATTACCAATTGTGTTACACCGCTTTATGTTTATTTCCCGCTGCTGCTCGGCTGGATTAATAAATATGATAAACGGGTGGGAATTGGCACCGTTGTTTCCCTGCTGATACCCTATGCAGTGATTTTGTTCATTATGTGGGTGGTTCTGTTATTTGTATGGTACGGACTGAATTTGCCCATAGGAGTGGGTGAAGGAATATATATTAACTAGACATTTTGTTATAATACGAAGAGATTTACTGAAAAGTGTTGACCGGACGATGAGCCTGTCGAAGCGGATATGTGTCTGTTGATCAGCAGTCGTTTCGACAGGCTCAACGACCCAAAAGCACATTTTGGGTAATCTCTTTCTCTCTTAAAAGCGCCTCAAAGATGCCTTCATCAAAAAATAAAAATTTAAAACTATCTTTACGGCCTTCAAATCATTAATCATGACAGCAATGCTTCAAAGAAAAATCAATTTATTCACTTTAATCGCGGTTATTACGATGACGATAGTTAGTTGCCAGATTACAGGCAAACAAGAACTTACCGATGGTTATCCCGTTTATCACGGAGATGACCTGGGTGTATACTATTCGCCGGAAAAAACCACCTTCAGGGTATGGGCTCCTTCCGCCGAAGCTATTACAGTTAAAATTTATGATCAGGGACATGAAGGCAATGTACTGGAAACCCTGCAAATGGAAAAGGATGTAAACGGAACCTGGCTCCTTGAACTGGAAGGCGACTGGAAAGATAAATACTATACTTATCAGGCACAGATCGACGGTGAACTTAAGTTGGAAGTCCCCGATCCCTATGCCCGCGCAGTAGGTGTTAACGGAAACCGGGGCATGATCGTTGACCTGGCATCCACCAACCCCGAAGGCTGGGAAATAGACGATAGACCTGAGTTGAGCAGCTTTGCTGATATGGTGATATGGGAAATTCATATGCGGGATTTTTCAATCCATCCAAGTTCAGGAATTAAAAACCGGGGGAAATATCTTGCTTTCACCGAAACCGGTACAAGCAGCCCCGAAGGACATAAAACAGGAATTGACCACCTTGTGGAACTGGGCATTAGCCACGTGCACCTTCTGCCGGTTTACGACTTTTATACCATCGACGAAACCCGTCTGGATGAACCTCAGTTCAACTGGGGATACGATCCGAAAAATTACAATGTTCCACAGGGATCTTACTCCACCGATCCTTTTGACGGAAACGTCCGTATCCGGGAATTTAAAAAAATGGTTCAATCACTTCACAATCATGGCATTCGTGTGATTATGGACGTGGTTTACAACCATATGTACAACGCCCAGACTTCAGCATTTGAAAATCTGGTTCCGGGGTATTATTTCCGCATGAACCCGGACGGGACCTTCTCCGATGGTGCATCCTGCGGCAATGAAACTGCTTCTGAAAAAGCCATGATGCGCAAGTTTATGGTAGAATCGGTCAAATACTGGGCGCAGGAATACCGCATAGATGGTTTCCGGTTCGACCTGATGGGATTGCACGACATCGAAACCATGAACCTTATCAGGAAAGAACTCCATGACATAGATCCCACCATTTTCCTTTACGGAGAAGGCTGGACAGCCGGAGATACTCCGCTGCCAGAGCATAACCGTGCCATTAAAGTTCATGCAGAAAGTTTAAACGGTGTTGCAGTATTCAGCGATGATATCCGCGATGCCATCCGTGGACCCTGGTGGGACAACGATGCACCGGGATTTATGGCCGGTCAATCCGGATTGGAAGAAAGCATAAAATTTGGTGTCGTTGCATCAACCCGGCATCCACAGATTAATTATTCAGCAGTAAATTATTCTGATGCTCCTTATGCTGCCAATCCGCTGCAAACCATTACCTACGTGACCTGCCATGACAATCCGTGCCTGTGGGATAAGGTTGAATATACCTGCATCGATTGTACCAAAGAAGAAATGCTGGATATGCAGAAATTTGCCAACGCTATTGTACTCACATCGCAGGGAGTTCCTTTGCTGCATGCAGGTGAAGAGATTGTGCGCACCAAATTCGGAGAACACAACAGCTACAACCTGCCCGATTCTATCAACCAACTGGTGTGGCACAACAAGCATACCTATCGTGATGTATTCGATTTTTACAAAGATATGATCAGTTTGCGTTTAAATCACCCTGCTTTCCGCATGCCCACCGCGGAAATGGTTCAAAAGCATCTCAGGTTTTTTGATATACATCAACCCCTTCTCGTTGGTTTTCACATTGGTGACCACGCAAATGGTGATAAATGGAAAGATATCCTGGTTTTTTACAATGCCAATGCTCATGATGTTGAAGTTGATCTTCCTGAAGGCGACTGGGTTATTATAGCCACCAAATATTCCATTGAAGAAACCGGATCAACGGTTGATGGGTACAACCAGGTACAGAATGTAAAGACCACTATTCCCGACAGATCTATAATGATTCTTGTGGATAAGGCAAGTGTATAAATCTATCTTTTAAATCAAAAAAAGAGCCGGCTTCTTTTTTGAAACCGGCTCTTTTTTTGTATCATTAAAACATTTTTAATTGTGAAAGCGTTTTAAAAATGTTGTTTCCGAAACATATACTTCGATGACAGTAAGGACTTACCATAAAATATCTGCTTTTCCAGTGATGGTTTTTGCTATTGTACCAATGGTCTTAATGCTGTTTTTGACCCAGCCTGCCTATTCCGGAAACGAAAAATCCGAAACCCATACTTCAGCTGATACCCTTGAAATCAAAAACACAGTAAGTCCCATTGAAGAAAAGCTTCTCGACCCTGAGTTTGATGTAAGAATTCCGCGAGGTTCAAGGCTTCAGCCATGGCATGATGTAAACAGCATGTATCCCCGAAGAACCATTCCCCGAAATCAATTTGCCGGTGTCTTCCTGATTAATAAGAAAACTAATCTGGCCTGATAATTTCTTCAGGAATATCATCTTTATAAGGATTGTCAAATTTACCCACCGATTCCTGCCCTAATCTTTTCAGGATGGCTTGTCCCTTGTCGGGATGCATAACAAAATTTATAAACCTTGCTGCCAGTTCCCGGTTTTCCGATTTATGCGGAATGGTAAGCCCATACACCATGGCTTCGCCATATTCCGTAATGGTTTCACCAGGGCGTGTACCCAGGGTTTCAATGCTTACCTTACGATACCAGTCATTCAGTTCAAAATTTCCCAGTGCCAGGCTGTCGGGTAGTTCAAGGTATTTAAGTCCGTGCTGAACAGCAACACTTTTATAAAGAAAGATATAATCGATATGATTTTGCTCAAGTAATGCAATAAGGTCTGTTTCCTTTGGACGAATATTATCTGTATCCTTTTCGAGAAGCTGCTGTGCAAAACCTTGTTTGTTAAATTTCTTTTCTGCCAGCTTAATGGTAAAAACGCTGCGCACCCCGCATGGGTCCATGTCAGGATTGCTGCGGCCATACTTCACATCATTCCGCATTAGTATATCCATCCAGTTATCCCGGTTAATTTCACTTGCGTAACGCGAACGCTCGGTATATACAATAGAAAGCTCGTTTGTGGCGAAAGGCAGGTACCAGCTTGCATGATCGGGAATCAGCATATTTTCAATTACCATATAATCGGCCGACATAAACAAATCGGCCGGTGTGTTGATATCAATTACCCTGCGGGCACCCGCTTTACTGCCCCAGGCTTCGGTAAGAATCCTTACATCAGGGTTTTCTTCCCTGAAAGCCCGGGATAGTTCATGAACCGGCAAGGTAAGACTACCGGCGTGGATGATATGGATGGTATGGGAGTCATCCCGCTTTCCACCTAAATTACAGGCGGTTAGAATTACAGTAATAAAAATTACCAATAAGGAAATGATTCGGATCCTCATAATTTTTTTCTTTCAAAGATATAAGTAAAAAAAATATTCTCAGTTCAATCTGATGGCAAAAACAGAAAAAGACCGGGCCTGTATGAGCACCCGGTCTTTGAATCGTCGCTAATAATTGAAATTTTGCACGGTTCAGAGATTTACGACGACGGTATTAAAAGGAGTACTTTAATTCAGCATTGATCATTCTGCCCGGGGCAATCATATTGCGTGAGTCAACAAAATCCTGGTCGAGCAGGTTGTGTACTTTTAGTGCTAATGACAACCCACGGTACACAGGTCTCCAAAGATGCAGGTCGATGTATGTGAAAGCTTCAATTTCTTCGGTATTTACATCGTTGAGCCATTGTGCGCCCTTGTAATTGAAAGAAACCAGGGTATTTACTATGGGATTTTGCCAGGTTAACGCAGTATAAAACATATCACGAGGCTGATAAACCAGTTGCTTCCCCACCAGGTTATCATCCTCACCGGGATCGAAAATTCGGTATTCAGCAATTTTTGTATCAGTATAGCTGTAAGAAAAATTCCACTCGAAACCTTGCATGATATTAATCTGTGCGGCCAATTCTGCACCCAGTATTTCTACTTTGCCAATGTTATCTTTTATGCGGATGGGTCGCATCCTGTTGTTAAGGATTAAAGAATCCCCGGTTGCAATGTAAGCATGGTAATCCTTACCTAGTGCATAGAAGACTGCGGGTGATATCGTAATGCGGCTGCCAAGGAAGATATTTCCTCCCAATTCAAAATTATCCAGGTATTCGGGCTGCAGATCAGGGTTGGCCAGCTTCATACCACCTGAAATGCGGCCTGTTCTACACATATCGTCAAGCACAGGAGCACGGAAACCGCGGCTATATCCGGCATAAATCCTGAAACTTTGGGGTATATAATACTGGAAAGATAACCTGGGACTGAATGCGGTGAAGTTGGCATCACCCAGGTCACCCGTATATGCCTGCAAGAATGCTGTTTCGTTGGTGGGATTTTCTACCAGGAAAGCACCATCATAAAAACCGGCATAATCAAACCGTATACCTGCCAATACACTCCATGGTGACTGGGCTATCCTTACTTCATCCTGCAGATAAATTCCCAGCTGGTTCATTTTACCAAGATTAAAAACTTTATCGGTGGTAGTAAGGTAAATATCGGCACCATCGACCGCTCCATGACGCAGGTCTATACCTGTGGTTATATTGTGTGAAGCCAACGGGTGAAAAGTAAATGAGGAAAGAAAACCCAGATCATCACGAATCGATTCCACATCGTAACGACTAATTATTTCGTTTCTCACACTTTCACGAATATTCTGGTAATTTTCCCTTTGTCCGTAAAGGGTAATGTTTAACTGACTGTTATTATGGAATGAGCCCCTGTATAAAAGCCTTCCGTTTAACGCCGTATATTCATTGTAAGCACCATCGGGAGCAGACAGGGCATCATTTTCAAATCCATAACCGGTAAATCTGGCCCCGGTACCTCTTTGCCCCAGGTAATAAGACAGGGATGCTTCCAGCATCTGATCGGGATTCAAAAAATAACCGGCCCTTCCTCCTGCCTGGTATTCTTCAAGAAAAGAAGCTACTGAAAATTCGTCTATCTCATCTGCAGGTGTTGTTATATATCCGTCACTCATACGGTACCGGCCATTAATTCCCCAGAAAAGATTGTTATTACGACCCCCGATATTTGCATGGGTGTTGGCTGTTTCAAATGTACCATAGCTCTGGCTTAAAGAACCTTCAATATTTTGTGAAGGAGTGGGTGAAATCAGGTTAATTACCCCACCCATAGCATTACCCCCGTGTATGCTGGATCCGGGGCCTTTCATTACTTCAATCTGCTCAATATTTTCTGCATTGATAGCATTCCAGTTTACCGACCCGCCATCGGTTTTATTTACCGGCACACCATCAATCATTACAAGGGTTCGACCTGCTTCACTTCCCATCCCCCGCATGGAAACAGTTGCTGATCCCAGAAATGAAGCTCCACGGCTCACAGAAATACCGGAAATGGCACGCAAATAATCATCTGCTGACAATGCCGGAATGGCTTCAACTTTTTCTTTTTCCAGAACATCCACCCCTACTGGTACATCATACCTGCTCTGCCGGTTACGCGTTGCGGTAACAATTACAGTTCCCAGTTGCCTTATATCACGGGTAAGGACAATGGAGAGTGGTCTTTCACCCGCTTCTGTGTTAATTTCCCTGGTTTCATATCCAATAAAACTGATCTCGAGAATGGTACTTTCCCTTTCTTCTATACGAAGAGAAAAGCTACCATCAACAGCACTCGTGGTTCCTGTTTGAGTGCCTTTTACTTTAACAACGGCACCAGATACCGGCTCATTGGTTTCAGATGAAACAACCTTGCCGGTGATGGTTTGCTGGCCAAACAGGAAATTACTTCCAAGCAGTAAGCAAATAATCAGTAAAATTTTATGCATAGATTTTAAAAGTTTTTGATTATGCAATATTTGCATAACGGTTTATAAAAAAACAGGATTTAATTTTCGTTATGCAGAATCTGCATATCGGTAAACAAAAAAATATCAATCAACAATTTTATTTAAATCTTCAACCATCCTTTCAAATGATTTTTTTATCCCCGGTTCAACATCGGTGTAAAGCTTATCAAAGAAAGCAACTATAAGTTCTCCTTTAGCTGTAAGAACGGTTTCGCCACCCTTTTCGCCTCCCCTGCTTTTTTCAATAAGTTTAAAGCCCAGCTTATCTTCAATATTCTTAAGATTTTGCCAGGTCTGACGATAGGTGTACCCCATTTTTTCAACGGCAGCCTTCAAAGAACCGGTATCACGAATGGCTTTAAGTAATTTCCATTTTCCTTCGCCCAATACACTTAAACCAGACTCTGTTTCAATCCAGAACTTATAGTTCAGTTTTAATTTTTCGGGCTTAATCATAGCTACACCATTCTGATTTGGCCGCAATATTAGTACAAATTTCTGAAACTTTGAAAAGTCGGATTATTTATCCATTGAACCAAATTCGCAATAACTTGCAAAACAATACTTTAAAGAATATCATCTTAATTAATTTATAATCATTTCAAATTATTAATACCTGGTTAAATATGAAGAAAAATATTTGCACTTTTGCGTTATGCAATTTTTACATTTCGGATTTAACTTTTTAAGTATGCTAAAACACTATTCCATTGCCCGTTTTTTTGTTGTTATTATTATTGGTTTTTCTCTTTGGGGCTGCGATTTACTACCCGAAACCCTTGCAGATGCATTGAGTGGTGCCTCCAAACCTATGGCCCAGGATGGCAACAGTCTTTTTCACCAAACCGATGAAGTAAGTATGAATACCGGAGAACTTGAAGTTGCCGGAGAGATTAAAAAACCAGGAAAAGTAAATTTAGGCAACCATTACAAGAGAGAGGTGATGATTAAAGAATCACTTTTTGATGAGGAAACCGGAATCCATTTTTTGGGCGCTTACCGTTATCGTGGTTATTCTTTGTTTGATTTGCTGCACCCGTTTAACCAGGATAAAAAGAATATGGATATTTTCAGGCCTGCCATTGATCTTTATGTAATAATTGAAAATGACAAAGGCGAAACAGTTTCTTTTAGCTGGTCAGAAATATTTCACACCAATAATCCGCACCAGATACTCATTGCTACAGAAGCTGCACCTATTGTGCCTTACCGCAGGGAAGTTGATTATGAAATAGGTGAAAACTGGAAAGTTGTTTCAGCCAATGATCTTTTTGCATACAGGGTTCTGGAAAATCCGGTAAAAATAACAGTTCATTCTTTCGATAAAAAAGATTACGTTATTGACAGAGATTATGAGCCCATGTATAGCCCTGAAGTTACCGTTCTGATGGACGAAGAATATGTCCAGACTATCCTACCTGATGAAAAAAAGCAAAATTACACCCGCTATCATTCCAGTTTTTATGGCATGGGTATGGGATATCATGAAGCCCGGTATTTCCAAGGGCCGGCATTACTCAAGGTTATGCATGAAGATTTCAAACCCTTTGATCCTGATTGGAACCGTCACGGACTGGTTTGTTTTGCATCGGTTGACGGCTACAGAGCCATATACAGCTACAGCGAATTGTTTAACAGAACCGATCAGGTTTTTCCAATATTTGCTGTTCCTGACAATCCTGAAGACGGGGGATTTTACCGTATTTTTCACCCTTCAGAATTTTACGCCGATCGTTCTGTAAAATCGGTTATGGAAATGTACTTTTTCAGGGAGATCCCCTGATTTTATGAGCCTAAACAAGCCCGGCTAAGAACTTTCGTGTATCAGAGTTGTTTAATTTCTGAATAAAGTTTCATTAATCATTTTGAATCAAAACAAGAAAATCATGGAATTAAGTGCACGAAACAAGATCAGGGGAACCATTACAGAAGTAAAAATTGGTAGCGTAATGGCAAAAGTAGCCGTAAAAATTGCCGATGGAACCATCATAAGCTCAATGATAACCATTGATAGTGTGGAGGATATGAATCTGAAGGTTGGCGACGAAGTTTTTGCCATTGTTAAATCTACCGAAGTAATGATCGGAAAATAAGCTTAACCACTCTACTATTTCCCCTTCACCGGAAGTGTTTGTTCTTTTAACTTTTTACTGAAGAAAAATAAAACCACAGTCATCCAATAGATTGACTGTGGTAATTTCTTCCATACTCTTTCTTAATTAAAGAGTTAGCTTACAAAGCTGGACAAAAAATTTGTTATAGCAATTCAGGCGTTTTCTTCCTGTCTGAGTTCGATCGGATCGGCATCAGTATAGGCAGGACATAATTCTTTTGATCTGCATCCACTTAAACTGATTCCCAGAAGCATAAGGGCAAAAACGGCAAAAACGATTCTTTTCTTCATGATTTTATAAATTAATTTCAATTTTTTTTTCGATAAATTAGCTATCAAAAAAGGCTTACACAGTTGCGTACAAAAATAATAGATTTTTAATAACCTGTGTTATTTTTTTGTTTTTACACATAAAAAACCGCAATTTGTCGTTTTTTTTGTTGAAAACTATTGAATTGCGGTTTTTTTTTGTTAAGTCTTAAAACAAACCCGATCAATTTGCAATAACCGAAATGGCTTGTTTTCCGGGTGTTTTCATAACTTCCAGCGAATGGCTGTAATTCATAATGTTTTTAACTACCTGATTATCTGGCAACAAAGCCTTATGATCTTCCTGCGGCCGGTTGAAGTAGTTTTCCATTATATGCATCATTTGTTTTTGTGTAAGATGCCTGGTGTCAACCATTTCAGCAAGAAGTTCAAGAATCATAGTTAAATCATTTTCAAGGGTAGAGAATTGTTTCATTAGCTTTTGTTTAATTGAACCATTGTTTTCATCAGTATAACGGCATTTCATTTTCATTTATTTTACCTGTTTCCTAAAAATTTTAATAAATCGAAATTATATGAAGGATAGGTCTTGTAATGATCATGAAATTTGTATTTTTGCTTTCCTTTAAATTCCTGTCAGAAACAAAACAGAAACGATAAAATGAATGTACACGAGTATCAAGGCAAAGCCTTACTGAAAAAATATGATGTTCCCGTTCCCGAGGGAATCATGGTAAAAAGTGTTGACGATGCCCTTAAGGCTGCAAAAAAGATCCAGGAGATCGCCAGCAACGACTTAATTGCTGTAAAAGCTCAGATCCACGCCGGTGGCCGTGGTAAGGGCGGCGGAGTAAAGATTGCCAAAAACCTGGATGATGTTAAAACACATGCAGGCAATATCCTTGGAATGCAATTGATTACACCACAAACCAGCGCCGAAGGGAAGCTCGTACGCAAACTTCTCATCGAACAAAACATCTACTATCCCGGGCCATCAGAACCTTCTGAAATATATTTCAGTGTGCTTCTTAACCGTGCTACTTCGCGCAATATGATCATGTATTCACCCCGCGGAGGTATGAATATTGAAGAAGTTGCTGAAGAAACTCCGGAAGAGATCTTCACCGAAGAAATTGACCCCAAAACCGGTATTCAGCCTTACCAGTGCAGGCGCATTGCTTTTAACCTGGGATTGAAAGGTGATGCCTTTAAAAATATGGTAAAGTTTATTCCCAAACTTTACAATGCTTATGAAAAGAATGATGCAACATTGCTGGAAATCAACCCCCTCTTTAAAACCGCCGATGACAAAATTCTCGTTGCCGACTGTAAAATGACCATCGACAGCAATGCACTTTTCCGGCATCCCGATATCATGGAAATGCGCGACCTCGACGAGGAAGATCCCATGGAAGTAGAGGCAGGCAAGTATGATCTGAACTATGTGAAACTTGATGGTAATGTGGGCTGTATGGTAAATGGTGCCGGGCTTGCCATGGCAACCATGGATATCATTAAACTTTCGGGCGGCGATCCGGCCAATTTCCTTGATGTAGGTGGTTCAGCCAACGCAAAAAGAG
This sequence comes from Bacteroidales bacterium, assembly GCA_019429055.1. Classification (GTDB taxonomy): domain Bacteria; phylum Bacteroidota; class Bacteroidia; order Bacteroidales; family UBA7960; genus SKVR01. The sequence continues at coordinate 38,314 of JAHYJP010000002.1, read as the reverse complement.
TTGAAGAAGCTTTCCGTATCATCCTCAAAGACCCAAATGTTAAAGCAATACTGGTAAATATTTTTGGTGGTATTGTAAGATGCGATCGTGTAGCTGAAGGTATTGTAGCTGCTTACAAAAACATTGGTGAGATCAATATCCCGATTATTGTAAGATTGCAGGGTACAAATGCAGAAGAAGCCAAACAAATCATTGATGAGTCGGGTTTAAAAGTAAAATCAGCCATATTGCTCAAAGAAGCAGCAGAACTGGTTACTGAGGTGCTTCAGTAGGGTGATGAGTGACGGGTAATGAGAAGTGTTTCGTGACAATCTGGTTCAACTTTTCACCCATTAAATCTTTCAATCTTCAAACTATTCAACTTTTCATTCTCAATTAATCAGCTTTTCTGAAAAAAGTCATGTTTTTTTTCAGAAAAGTTTTTTTATTATTATTTTATGTATAATTTTGCAATCATATTGCATATTTATACAACTATGGATAAAGCCGAGCGACTTCTCGAAATCCGAAAAATCATCCAAGAGCAAAAGATCAGCAACCAGGATGAATTGCAGGCCATACTTACAATCAAAGGATTTCATTTTACCCAGGCAACCCTGTCTCGTGATTTGAAATATCTGAGAGTTGGTAAAATTCCCGATGAAGAAAAAGGGATGATTTATGTATTGCCTGAGACGATTTCAAAAAAAACACAGAACACTGCTAATGAACAGATAACCCGGGAACAATCCACCGGTTTTATATCAGTTGAATTTACATCTGCCAATCAAATGGCTGTAATAAAAACCCTCCCGGGTTTTGCAAGCAGCCTTGCTTACCGTATTGATGGAATGAATGCTTATGAGATTATTGGTACCATAGCCGGTGACGACACCATCCTGGTGATCGGCAGGGAAGGGATCCCGCGACCGGCCCTGGTCCGCAGCTTAAGGCCTGTTTTATAGAAATCCTGCGTAACCATCAAGTTTTATCCTGAATTTATAGTTAACCAGGAAAACCTGTGCTTAGCAAGTAATTGGTTTACGGGATAAACCTGCCCGGAATCGTTTTGAAAATTAAAATTGAAATAAAGTTTATAGTAATCCAACTCAATTAATAGCAAATTATCATGACTCACAAAAAAGAAAAAATCGTCCTGGCCTATAGTGGCGGACTTGATACATCAGTTATCCTGAAATGGCTTATCAATAAAGGTTACGAAGTAATAGCCTACGTTGGTGATGTGGGACAGGATGACGATTATGTAGAAGTGGAAAAGAAAGCGCTGGAAATAGGCGCTTCTAAAGTTTATATTGAAGACCTTAAGGAAGAATTTGTAACGGATTATATATTTCCTGCCATACAGGCCAATGCGGTATACGAGAGCCGATATCTGCTGGGTACTGCCCTTGCACGTCCGGTAATTGCAAAACGACAAATAGAGGTTGCAGCTCTTGAAAACGCCAATATCGTGTCGCATGGAGCAACCGGAAAGGGAAACGACCAGGTAAGATTTGAATTAACTTATTACGCTTTGAATCCGCAGATCAAAGTTTTTGCTCCCTGGAAAGACAAGGACTTTCTTAATGATTTCAAGGGTCGTACCGACCTGCTCAATTATGCTGCCACACATGGTATCCCGGTTAAATCAACCCTGAAAAAACCATACAGTGAAGATGATAACCTGCTTCATATCAGTCATGAAGCAGGAATCCTGGAAGATCCTGCCTACAAGTGCGAACCTGATATTATCAGTAAGATAAAATTGCCTCAGCAAGCTCCGGATAAAGAAACTCATATTGCCATCACCTTTAAGAATGGGGTTGCCAAAAAAGTAAAAAACCTTGATGATGGAACTACCAAAACAAACCCACTTGAATTATTCCAGTACCTTAATTTTTTAGGGTCGGAAAATGGTATCGGACTTCTGGATATGGTAGAAAACCGTTATGTGGGAATCAAGTCCAGGGGAGTTTACGAAACACCCGGTGGGACCATACTTCTGACTGCCCACATGGATATCGAAGGAATTGCAATGGACCGTGAAGTTATGAAACTAAGAAATATGTTCTCGCCCATTTTTGCAGAGCTTGCCTATAATGGATTTTGGTTCAGCCCTGAAATGGAATTCCTGATGGCAGCCATTAATAAAAGCCAGGAGCTCATAGACGGCGTAGTTTTTCTCACTTTGTACAAAGGAAATGTATTGATAGACGGAAGGGAATCACCAAGCTCGCTCTATAATCAGAATCTTTCCAGCATGGATATTGAAGGCGGTTTCAACCAGCAGGACAGCGAAGGTTTCATTAAAATCAATGCCATAAGGCTGATGGCTCATAATGCCATTACTGAAATACGAAAAAAGAATGGACAAACGGGTTGACACTTAATAATTAAAACTATAAAAACACAGTATTATGAAACTTTGGGATAAAGGGATACATACGGAAAAGTCGGTGGAAGATTTCACCACATCCAACGACCGTATTTTGGATGTGCGTCTTGCAGCCTATGATATATTAGGAAACATAGCACATGCCAGGATGCTTGAAAGCATTGGTATAATTACAAGAGATGAATTAAAAAGTCTCGAAAAGGCTTTGGGTAAAATTATGAACAAGATACAGGAAGGAAGCTTTGAGATTGAACCAGGGGTAGAAGATATACATAGCCAGATAGAGATTATCCTTACAAATGAGTTGGGTGAGGTGGGAAAAAAAATTCATACCGGACGTTCGCGCAACGACCAGATCTTAGTAGACCTAAAACTTTTTACCCGGCAGGCATTGAAAACTATAGTTATGAAAACCCAGAAGCTTTTCAAAATTCTAATGAATCTCAGCAACGAGCATAAAAACCTTTTAATGCCCGGATATACTCACATGCAGGTGGCTATGCCTTCTTCTTTCGGGCTTTGGTTTGGTTCTTATGCAGAAAGTCTGGCAGATGATATGCAGTTGTTGCTGGCTGCTTATCGAATTAATGACCAGAACCCACTGGGTACTGCTGCAGGATATGGTTCATCCTTTCCATTGAACCGGACCATGACAACACAGTTACTTGGTTTTAACAATATGCAGGTCAATTCGGTATATTCACAAACCAGCCGTATTAAAAATGAAAAAACAGTTGCTTTTGCTCTGAGTTCCCTGGCAAATACACTCTCCAGGCTTGCGATGGATGTTTGTCTTTACAGTGGACAAAACTACAAATTCTTCATATTACCCGATGAGTTTACCACAGGTTCCAGTATTATGCCACACAAAAAAAACCCGGATGCTTTTGAACTGATTCGGGCACGTTGCAACAAACTGGTGGCGTTGCCCTATGAGATCAGCCTGATTGCTGCCAATTTGCCTACAGGTTATCATCGCGACTATCAGCTTACAAAACAGAGTTATATTTCATCGTTCGACGAGATGAACGAATGTATGAATATGATGACGCTGCTTATGGAACATATGGATGTAAACCCTGAATTGATGCAAGACATAAGATACAATGATATTTTCAGCGTAGAAGAAGTTAATAAACAGGTTTTAAAAGGAGTTCCATTTCGCAATGCTTATAAGATGGTGGCTGAAAAAATTCAAAACGGAACGTTTAAACCTGATAAAAAAATCAATCATAAACATGAAGGTAGCATTGGAAATCTGTGCAATGATATGATTGAGCAAAAACTGGATTGCATAATGCTCCAGTTTAACTTCATGAAATCAGAAATGGCCATCAAAAACCTTTTGGGAGAATACTAGATAGATACTTTGCTATGCATAAAACCTATAAAATCATATTCCGAATAGAAATAGATACTTTGTTTGATACCAGGGGTAAATTAAGCCTTGAAAAGATGGAGCATCTTGTGATGTTGTGCACCAGTATGCAAAACGCAGGTTTTAAGGTATTGATGGTATCGTCAGGAGCTATCATGCTGGGTACTGAAAAGATGGGATTGTCCGAACCACCTGCAGAACTCATAACCAAGCAGGCTATTGCAGCCATCGGTCAGGCTGACCTTATTAAATACTACCAGATGTTTTTCGATAGCTTTGACCAGATTGTGGCACAGGTACTTGTAACCCGTGATGTGGTCAGCAATCCTGTGCGTAACAACAATGCCAGAAAGACTCTCAATACCTTACTAAATAAAGGTATCATTCCAATAATCAATGAAAACGATTCAGTTTCTATTGATGATATTATTCTTAACGATAATTATCCCCTTACCCTCATCGTGGCTCAATTAGTAAAGCCCCATGCCATTGTTACCAAATCTTACCATGAAAACCGGTTTAAACTACTTGTGAGAAACAACCCAGACATCATTGACGTTTCTGATGAGAACTTATTTCACCTGGCAGACCTCATCAAATCAGGTAAAGGAATTGTGAAAGAAATAAACTTTGATTGTAAAACCGGAAGAAGTGTGCGTACCTCCGGTGCACCTATTGAAAAACAAAGCGCTGTTAACATGATTAGCGGATTTCCTGAAGAAATCAATTTAACCTGACTGAATAGGATGATACAGAAAACTGCATTTGAAAAAATAAATGAATGTCGCCGTATTGTGGTGAAAGTCGGAACAACTACCTTGAGTTATCCCAATGGAAAGCTGAATTTTCAGCGAATAGACAAGCTGGCGAAGATTCTTACCGAATTACAAAAAAGCGGAAGAAAGATTATACTTGTATCCTCTGGTGCCATTGCTGTGGGTTCGGGCAAAGTCGGTTTGACATCGAAGCCGGTGGAATTACCCGAAAAGCAAGCACTTGCCGCCGTGGGACAGGCTGATCTGATAAAAATCTACCAGAAACTTTTCGAATCGCGTAACCAATTTGTTGCTCAGGTATTGCTTACCAGGGATATTGTAACTGTTGCTGATCGCAGAACCAATGCTTCCAATACTCTTGAAGCATTGATGATGATGGACGTTATTCCCATAATTAATGAAAATGATACGGTAGCAGTGGATGAAATTGTAATTGGCGACAACGATACCTTATCGGCCCATGTGGCTTGCCTTATTAAGGCTGATCTGCTGATCCTCATGTCGGACATCGATGGACTATTTTCTGCTGATCCACGCATTGATCCGGACGCAATAATAATTCCTATGATTACCGAAATAACTGAGAAAATAGAAAGAACGGCCAGCGGCAGCGGTTCAGGATTTGGTACGGGAGGTATGCTCACCAAGATTTCGGCAGCAAAATTATGCAGCCAGGAAGGAATTACTGTATCCATCATAAATGGCACAAATCCTGAAATACTAAATGAAATTATGGCGGGAAAACCTATTGGTACATTGTTTTACTGGAAAACAAAACACACAGAAGTAAAAACTGAATAAACAATTGATAATGTATGCTTTTATCAAAATTTCCTTTCAGATTTTACCGTCCGGAGAAGATGAAAAAAAGATAATTGCCATTCAGAAATTATTTACAAATGATAAAAAACTATGAACGAATTGATTGAAAAAGGAATAATGGCCAAAAAAGCGGCCAGCCAATTGTCACAGCTCTCTACCGAACAAAAAAATAATGCATTAATACATGCCGCTGAACTACTGATCAAAAAGGCAGATTATATTCTGAATGAGAATCAAAAAGACCTGGAAGCAGCTAGTGCTAATAATATAAAAGGAGCACTCCTGGACCGTCTCAGGCTAACCATAAACCGTATAGAATCCATGGCGGAAGGGCTCGAACAGGTTGCCAGGCTCGATGATCCTGTGGGAGAAGTTTTATATATGAAGAAAAGACCCAACGGATTGAAAATAGGTCAGGTTAGGGTTCCACTGGGTGTAATAGGGATTATTTATGAGGCACGCCCCAACGTTACAGCAGATGCTTTTGCATTATGTCTGAAAACCGGGAATGCAGTTATTCTGAGAGGGGGTAAAGAAGCCATAAACTCCAATAAAGCCATTGTTAAGGTTATCCGGGATGCACTGCACAATACTAAAGTAACGGTTGACGCCATCCAACTTGTGGAAGATACTTCCCGCGAAAGTGCCGTAGTTATGATGAAACTGAACAAGTACCTGGATGTATTGATTCCCAGAGGTGGTGCCGGACTTATACAAACCGTAGTAGAAAACTCAAGCGTGCCTGTATTGGAAACAGGTGTGGGAAACTGCCATACCTATATCGATGAATCAGCTGATCTTCACAAAGCACAAAAAATTGCTATAAACGCCAAAACACATAGGCCCGGGGTGTGCAATGCCATGGAGTCTTTGCTGGTTCACAGTTCAGTCGCAGATAAAATTCTCCCTCCTCTTTGCAATGAGCTTAAAAACCTTAATGTGGAAATCAGGGGTGATGATAAAGTTCAAAAACTAGTACCTTTTGCGATTTCTGCAACCGAAGAAGATTGGTCAACCGAGTATCTGGACCTTATTCTGGCCGTAAAGGTTGTATCGTCTCTTAATGAAGCCATTAATCATATCAATACATATGGGTCAAGCCACTCCGAGTGCATTGTTACGGAAAACTATTCCAATGCCCAACGTTTCCTGCAAGAGGTAGATGCTGCAGCAGTTTATGTAAACGCATCCACGAGGTTTACCGATGGTTTCGAGTTTGGATTCGGGGCTGAAATTGGTATATCTACCCAGAAACTCCACGCCCGCGGCCCCATGGGTTTAAAAGAGCTTACTTCCACCAAATACATTATTTATGGGAACGGACAGATAAGATAATTTTGAAAATTAGGTTCTCGTAAAATAAAAATTTCTTGCTTTTTATTCTTTATATTAATTTTACCTACTTTAAAAAATTAGCACTTTTAAAGTGGACCTGATTTTTTACTTTTCAAATTCATAAAATATTTACTCGAATGAAAACCACTGTATTTAAAGAAAAGCACGAAGCAATGGGTGGCAAGATGGTACCCTTTGCCGGCTTTTATATGCCTGTGCAATTTGAAGGTATCAATATTGAACATCAAACCGTAAGGGAAGCACTTGGAGTATTCGATGTTTCGCATATGGGTGAAATATGGGTGGAAGGACACAAAGCTTATGAACTGGTACAAAGGGTAAGTTCCAATGATATTGCTGTTCTTTCTGAAGGAAAAGTTCAGTATACATGTTTCCCCAATGATAAAGGAGGCATCGTGGATGATTTCCTGGTTTATCATTTTTCCAGAGAAAAATACTTGCTGGTTGTAAATGCTTCCAATATTGAAAAAGACTGGAACTGGCTGAACGAGCAAAACAAATCCATCGGAGCAGAATTGCGAAATGCTTCTGATGATACTGCCCAGCTGGCAGTTCAGGGTCCGATGGCTCTGAAAGCTATGCAAAAGCTTACTTCTGAGCCCATCGAAGATATGCCTTTCTATACCTTCAAAGTGATTGATTTTGCAGGTGTGAAAGATGTGCTTATTTCGACAACAGGATATACCGGAGCCGGTGGATGCGAGATATACTTTCCCAATGAAGCTGGAATAAAAATTTATGATGCAGTTATGGAAGCCGGGAAAGAATACGGCATAAAACCCATTGGACTGGCAGCCCGCGATACCCTGCGCCTGGAAATGGGATTCTGTTTGTACGGTAATGATATTAATGACACAACATCGCCTATTGAAGCCGGGTTGGGATGGATTACCAAATTTGTTGATGGAAATAATTTCGTTAACCGCGAAAACCTTGAAAAACAAAAGCAAGAGGGTGTAGGCCGCAAGCTTATAGGTTTCGAATTGCTGGATAAAGGCATTGCGCGACAACATTACCCCATCCAGGATGCTGAAGGGAATGTAATGGGTGAAGTTACATCCGGAACCATGTCACCCTCTCTGAAGAAACCCATAGGCATGGCTTACGTAAAATCAGAGTTTGCAAAAACAGGAACAGAAATTTTTGTGGAAATTCGTGGCAAGGCACTAAAGGCAGTTGTAGTGAAAAGACCTTTTTATCAGGGATAGGTTAATTGTTGATGGTTTATCGTTTATAATTTATGGTTAAGAGTTGAATAAACCCAGCTATAATCATAAATAATCAACTTTTCAACCCTTCAACTTTTTAACTTTTCAACCTGTTCCCGAATCGCTCACGCTCCAGGGACTTCCGCTTCGCTCCAGCAACTTATAAACTTATCAACCCTGAACCCGACTATGTATTCCGAAAAAGGCAAATACACCGTAGAAGTTTGTTTCTCTCCCCTATCCTGGCCATTATTTGAGAAGGAGAATGCAGTGATAATCCTCACGGATATTTTCAGGGCGACAACTTCCATATGTGCCGCTTTTCAGAATAAGGTAAAATCTATTATCCCTGTGGCTGAGATTTTGGAAAGCATAGCTTACAAGGAAAAAGGCTATATCGTATCAGGAGAACGGGATGGGAAAAAACTGGATTGTGCTGAATTCGGAAACTCACCGTTTAATTTTATGGAGCCCCGCCTCCAGGGAAAAACCGTTGTAATGAACACCACCAACGGCACTCAGGCCATGAAAATGGTGCAGAAAGGCAACAACCTGGTGGGGATAGGAGCATTTCTGAATCTCGATGCCATCTGTAATTGGGCTATGCAGCAAAAAAGGCCGGTTATTGTTTTCTGTGCCGGATGGAAAAACCGCTTTTCTCTTGAAGACACGCTTTTTGCCGGAGCAGCTGTTAATTACATTCTGAAAAATGGCAAAGGTGATTTTCACACTATGTGCGACTCGGCAATTGCCAGTGTCGACATTTGGCATCAGGCCCGTATCAATCCCCGGGCATATATTGAAAAAGCCGCTCACCGGCACCGGCTAAAGAAAATGGGACTGGATGACATATTGGATTACAGCATGCAGCTCAATATCAACCAATGTATTCCTGTGCTCGTGGATGAAGAAATTGTGGATATGGGTTAAGATAAGAATTTAGTTTCGCTGAGATCAGCTGCGCCTTGTTTCGGATTTCGAAATTCGAAATTCGGATTTAAAGTAATTCCCAATTGTGTTTCCATTAAACTAATTTTGAGTTCAGGTTGTTTGTAATGATATAGTTACACATATGCTATTGAAAAACAAACATATAATCCCTTTCCTGCTTACTCTGGTTTTGTTGCTATTACCGCACCTGGACGGATTTTCCTTTGGTTTTGCAGCTCACCGTAAGATCAACCGAATGGCAGTTTTTACTTTGCCCCCCGAAATGATTGGTTTCTTCAAGCATCACATCGAATACATCACCGAACGATCCATTGATCCTGACAGGCGGGCCCATGCTGTTGTGGGCGAAGCACAACGGCATTACATTGACATTGACCATTTTGGAGAAAATCCGTTTGATTCCATGCCCCGCAGATGGAATGACGCCGTTGAAAAATACACCGATGATACACTGCAGAGTTACGGAATACTCCCCTGGCATGTCAATGTGATGATGCACCGGCTGACCCGCGCTTTTGAAGATGAAGATGCAGACAGAATTTTATACAATGCAACCCATATCGGGCATTATATTTCAGATTTATGCACTCCCCTGCATACCACTAAATACTACAACGGAAGAACACCGGAACAGCGCGGCATACATGCCCTCTGGGAAAGCCGACTGGTAGAACTCTACGCCGATACCTACAACTTTTTTGTGGGAAGAGCTGATTATGTCGAATTTCCCCTGGACCGGGCATGGGAACTGATAGAGGAAAGTCATGCAAAAATTGATACCATTTATATTGTTTTTGACAGTTTGATGGTACATCTTCCTTCTGATGTGATCTTTGCGCATGAAATGCGCGGACAGAGTACCCAAATAACTTACTCCGGAACTTTTTCCCATGCCATGCACGAAGCCATGAAAGGTATGGTGGAAAGACAAATGCAAAGGGCTGTAAAATCAGTTGGAGATTTCTGGTATACTGCCTGGGTAAATGCCGGGCAACCCGATCTGTATAAACTGGAGAGAAGATCTTTAAGTGCGGCACATCGCAGACAACTGGAAAAGGAAGACCGGCAATATGACCAGATTAAGCAATTGGAAGAAAGACCATCACCCCGATAAGGCCTGGAATAACTAATCCAGTTTACCGTAATTCAGGATAAATAATAAAATCAGGGCAGGGATAATAATGAGATTGGGTATTAACAAAAACCATATGTTGGCAGGAAGTGATATAAGCGGTAATATAACAAAAAGGAACATAGGTATAGAAAAAGTCCACACACCTATTTTTAGCAGATTCCATATCTGAATGATCCCAAAAAACGCGATAATGGCAAGTATCAGTAAAATAACGGAAAAAAACAATCCAAATTCCTGAGCTCCCCAAACAAAAAGATCAAGCAAACCCGATGTTTCAAACCATGCAGGATTACTGGTAGTAAGGGTTCCAAATAAACCAATTACAATGGATAAACCAACATGCACAAAGGCAATAACACATAAAACTGTTAAAAAGACAGGTCGTCTTTTCTCAACAGAAACTTGGGCCGGGTCATTCATTTCAAAATTTGTTTTTATTAAAAAAATATCTTTGCCGGATATTGCTGTTTTTAGCTAAAATTTATTCATGGCAATTTTAGTTATACAAATCTAACATAAAATATCATTAATAAAACAAATTTTACTATTTTAAGTTTGATTATTTTTGAACAAAGGTGAATTTATCATAATTCAAATGCCCCAACAGAAGTATTTTGGATAAAACTGACCGCTTTGTGCATTTCCTTGTACATGATAGTATCATCTTCCACAAATGCAATATTCTTTCGAAATTCCATCATTAATTTCTCCAGAACGGGTGATGTTTTCTCCGGTCGACGGAATTCCATTGCCTGGGCAGCGTTGAACAACTCAATAGCAAGAAGTTTTTCAAGGTTTTCAAGAACTTTCAGTGCTTTTACTGCTCCATTGGCACCCATACTTACATGATCTTCCTGTCCTTGAGATGACTCGATAGAATCAATTGAAGATGGAGTGCAATATTGTTTATTCTGGCTTACAATAGAGGCTGCGCTGTATTGCGGAATCATAAATCCTGAGTTGAGGCCGGGGTTTGCCACAAGAAAAGATGGCAATTTACGTGTTCCGGAAATGAGCCTGTATACTCGGCGCTCAGAAATATTTCCCAGTTCGGCCAGTGCAATAGCCAGAAAATCGAGTGCCAGTGCCAGGGGTTGACCATGAAAGTTGCCGGCAGAAATGATCAAATCTTCTTCGGGAAAAATGGTGGGATTATCAGTAACTGCATTCATTTCGTTTTCAAAAACTCCGGCCACATAGCGGATGGCATCTTTACTGGCACCGTGCACCTGGGGCATACAACGGAAAGAATAAGGATCCTGCACATGCTTTTTGGGCCTGTTGATCAATTCGCTGCCTTCAAGTATTTTTCGAATTCTTCCAGCTGTTTCAATTTGTCCTTTGTGATGTCTCACCTGGTGCACCGGATCAAAGAATGGCTCAATACGGCCATCAAAGGCATCAAGGGAAAGGGCTCCGATGATATCCGCCCATTCTTCAAGTTCAAATGTCCTGAGTAAAATATAAACACCGTACGCACCCATAAACTGGGTTCCGTTCAGTAAGGCAAGGCCTTCTTTTGATGCCAGCTCAATGGGTTCCCATCCGAATTTATTATAAACATCTGAAGCAGAAACTATTTTATTCTCAAACACCACTTCACCCAGTCCAAGCAATGGCAAGCTAAGATGAGCCAGCGGCGAAAGGTCGCCTGATGCACCCAGCGAACCCTGCGAATATACCACAGGCAAGACATCCTGATTGAAAAAATCAATCAGCCGTTCAACCGTCTTCAATTGTATTCCTGATTTTCCGTAGGATAGAGATTGAATTTTCAGAAATAACATAATTCTGACAATTTCATCTGGAACCCTATCTCCCATGCCACATGCGTGCGACATCACCAGGTTTTTCTGTAACTGACCCAGGTCAGCTTTCGAAATGCTATGGTTACACAGCGATCCAAATCCCGTGGTTACACCATACACCGGTTCCTTCTGGCCTGCAATTTTTTCATCCAGGTATTTTCTGCATGATTTTATCAGGTCTGCTGACGCTTCTGATAACTGAAGTTGCGACGGTTGGGCAAAAATCTTTCTGATCGCTTCAAAATCAAGATGATCAGGTTGAATGGTATGTAAGTACATATTGTGTTTTGATAATTTACATAAAGAACAACCGGGCAGTTTTGTATTCCGGCGCTAATTCATTTCTTATTTTCTTATTGAATTTTATTGAAATAACTGATGACAGCTTCAGTATCCATTAATTTCTGTTCTCCGGTTTTCATATTTTTGACAGCCAGCTGACCGGTTTCCATTTCATTTTTCCCAATAATAATAACAAAGGGTATCTGGTTCTTATCAGCGTATTGCATTTGTTTCTTCATTTTGACACCTTCAGGATAAAGCTCACAGGATATTCCGGCATCACGAAGTTTAAAAAGAACCGTCTGAGCATATTTTTGCTCATCAGGGCCAAAATTAACCAGCAGTACTTTGCTGAAAGTGAGCACATCCTCAGGAAATGATCCCAACTCCTGCATAACATCATAAATGCGGTCAGCACCAAATGAAATACCTACTCCCGATACACCTGGCAATCCAAAGATCCCGGTAAGATCATCATAGCGGCCACCTCCACAAATGCTACCCATAGCTACGTCATTTGCTTTTACTTCAATTATGGCTCCGGTATAATAGTTTAAACCACGGGCCAGGGTTAGATCAAGTTCCACATGGCATTGTGTGGGGGCACTTTCAAGAAGTGAAAATACTTCCTCCATCTCATCAATTCCTTTTAAACCTGTGGGAGATGTTTGTAAAGTATTTCGCAGCGAAGCAAGTTTCTCCTTTACATTTCCCTGCAGCATCAGAACAGGTTGTAATGCATCCACAGCTTCGGCAGTCAGGCCTCTTTCCACCAGCTCTTCATTCACTTTTTCCAGACCAATTTTATCGAGTTTATCAATGGCCGTAGTAATTTCGATGATCCTGTCAGCAAAACCAATATATTCGGAAATACCGGCAAGGATTTTTCGGTTGTTGAGTTTTACTGTGATGGAGATCCCCAGTTCAACAAAAACCTTGTCAATGATCTTTACCAGTTCAAATTCATTAAACAGCGAATCACTTCCGATCATATCGGCATCGCACTGAAAAAACTCCCTGTAGCGACCCTTCTGAGGCCGGTCAGCTCGCCATACGGGTTGTATCTGGTATCTTCTGAATGGAAAGGTAATTTCATTCTGATGCTGTACCACATAGCGGGCAAAAGGTACCGTAAGATCGTATCGCAGAGCCTTTTCGCAGATCTGGGCGCTTACTTTCTGCGAATCTCCGGCATTGATATGCTTCGCATTAGCTTTGGAAAGAAAATCTCCCGAGTTGAGAATACGAAAAATCAGGCGATCACCCTCTTCACCATACTTTCCCATCAGGGTTGAAAGATTCTCCATGGCAGGCGTCTCTATGGGCTTAAAGCCATAAAGATTAAATATTTTGCGGATCGTATCAAATATGTAATTCCTTTTCGCTATCTCTTCAGGTGAAAAATCCCTGGTACCTTTTGGGATAGAAGGTTTCTCTTTTGCCATATATTCAGTTGGTTTCTATTTTCAAAGGCACAAAATTACACCCTTTTTAGGAATTAACAGATGAGTATCAATAAATCGTTTCGGAAACAGATGATAACATATTCTGCGGGCTGAATAAATTCCATCTCATAAATCACTCATAAACAAAACATAATGAGCCCACTCTTCCGAATTAAATATAAAATTAAAGTATCAGATGCCTTTACAGCCAAAAAAAGTCTTAAATTTGTACTTCTTTTTGCAATGACATTTTGTGTAACATTCAGTATTACAGGCTATTATAACAATTTTTAACACATTGCGCCATAATACATGTTTAGAAAAAAGGATACAATTGATATTATTAATTCAATAGATGACAGATCAAAATTTTAACTAACGATGGAAAAAAACAAGAAGGTTTATTTTTTTGGAGGCAAAAGAGCCGATGGTGACAGCACAATGCGCAACCTGTTAGGTGGAAAAGGTGCTAACCTTGCAGAAATGGTAAATATTGGTGTACCGGTACCTCCCGGTATAACCATTACAACCGAAGTTTGTACGATGTACAATGAAGCAGGACGTGAAAAAACCATAGAAGCAATAAAGGCTGAAGTAGAAGAAAATATTGCCAAGGTAGAAAAGGAAATGAATGCCGGTTTCGGTGACAAGGACAACCCGCTTCTTCTTTCCGTACGCTCCGGTGCCCGCGCTTCTATGCCGGGTATGATGGATACGGTTCTTAACCTGGGTTTGAACCGCGAAACCCTGGAAGGTCTTATCAAAAAATCAGGCAATGAGCGTTTTGTGTGGGATTCATACCGCCGTTTTGTGCAAATGTACGGTGATGTGGTAATGGGAATGAAACCTGAAAGCAAAGAAGATGAAGATCCTTTTGATGAAATCATGGAACACATGAAAGAAGAAAAAGGAGCTGAAACCGATCAGGACCTTACTGTTGATGATTTAAAAGAACTGGTTGTCCGTTTCAAGAAAGCTGTGAAAGATCAGACAGGAAAAGACTTCCCCGAGGATCCATGGGAGCAACTCTGGGGATCAGTACTTGCTGTTTTTGAATCATGGAACAACCCCCGTGCAACTTATTACCGCAAAATGCATAATATACCTGCTGAGTGGGGTACTGCCGTTAACGTTCAGGCTATGGTTTATGGAAACATGGGCGATACTTCTGCAACCGGTGTTGCCTTTTCACGTGATGCTGCAACCGGTGAAAACCTCTTTAATGGTGAATACCTTGTGAATGCACAGGGTGAAGATGTGGTAGCAGGTATCCGTACCCCCCGCCAGATCACCAAAGAAGGTTCGCTGCGCTGGGCAAAATTACAAGGCATTAGCGAAGAAGAAAGAAAAGAAAAATATCCTTCACTGGAAGAACTTTTCCCCGAATTATATAAGGAGCTTTATGACAACCAGAAAAATCTGGAGGCTCACTACCGCGATATGCAGGATATCGAATTTACCATACAGGAAGGTCGTTTCTGGATGCTTCAAACCCGCAGCGGAAAACGCACCGGTGCTGCCATGGTAAAAATTGCCGTAGATATGCTTGAAGAAGGAATGCTTACCGAAGAGGAAGCATTGCTGCGCGTTGAGGCCAACAAACTGGATGAATTACTCCACCCTGTATTTGATATTGCTGAAGAACAAAAAGCCAAGGCTATTGCCAAAGGTCTTCCCGCTTCCCCGGGTGCTGCTACCGGTAAGATTGTTTTCTTTGCCGACGAAGCTGCTGAGTGGGCTGCAAGAGGCGAAAAGGTAATCCTGGTTCGAGTTGAAACTTCTCCAGAAGACCTCAGTGGTATGGATGCTGCTGAAGGTATTCTCACTGCCCGTGGCGGTATGACATCACACGCTGCGGTTGTGGCACGTGGTATGGGTAAATGCTGCGTATCAGGTGCAGGTGCTATTAAAGTAAGCTACAAAGATCGCACATTGACAGCTGACGGTGAAGTTTACAAAGAGGGTGATTTTATATCACTGAATGGTTCTACAGGTATTGTTTATGCCGGTAAGATCAAAACTGTTGATCCTGAAGTAAGCGGCGACTTTGCCAAACTCATGAACCTTGCAGAAAAACATACCCGCATGAGTGTTCGCACCAACGCCGATACTCCCAAAGATTCTAAAGTAGCACGCGAATTTGGCGCAAAAGGTATTGGTCTGTGCCGTACCGAGCACATGTTCTTTGAAGGCGATCGTATCAAAGCCATGCGCGAAATGATCCTTGCCAACGATGAAGCAGGACGTCGCAAAGCTCTTGACAAACTGCTGCCTATCCAGCGTGAAGACTTTGAAGGAATCTTTGAAGCCATGCATGATCTGCCGGTTACCGTTCGTTTGCTCGACCCGCCTTTGCATGAATTCCTTCCCCATGACGAAAAAAGTCAGGAAGAAATGGCAAGAGAAATGGGCGTTAGCGCTGCTGATGTAAAAGCCAAAGTTGATTCATTGCATGAATTTAACCCCATGCTGGGTCATCGTGGTTGCCGATTGGGTAATACATATCCCGAAATTACCGAAATGCAGGCACGTGCCATCATCGAAGCTGCCCTTAATCTGAAGAAAAAAGGTATCAGGGCAATTCCTGAGATCATGATTCCGCTTACCGGAACCCATGAAGAAATGAAGCTTCAGGAGAAAATCGTTCGCGATACTATTGCCCGGGTATTTGAAGAATATGGCGATACCATTGAACACCTTGTAGGTACCATGATCGAAATTCCAAGAGCAACACTTATCGCTGATAAGATTGCTGAAAACGCAGAGTTCTTCTCATTCGGTACCAACGACCTTACACAAATGACCTTCGGTTACTCACGCGACGACGCCGGTGCTTTCCTTCCCATCTATATTGAAAAGGGCTTGCTTAAGCACGATCCGTTCCAGGTACTTGACCAGGAAGGTGTTGGCCAGCTGGTAAAAATGGGTATTGAAAGAGGTCGCAAAGGCCGCCCCAATCTGAAGATCGGTATCTGCGGTGAGCACGGCGGTGAGCCCAGCTCAGTTGAATTCTGCCACACTGTAGGCATGGATTACGTAAGCTGTTCTCCATTCCGCGTTCCCATTGCACGTCTTGCTGCTGCGCAGGCTGTAGCCCGCGAAAGACAAGCTGCAAAAGGCGGACAAACTGCCTTTACTACTGCATAAGCAATAGGCAAATCAATATTTCTGAAAAAGAGCATCCAGAAGACGGGTGCTCTTTTTTTTTGTCCTTAATTTCCATTTTGTTGACAAAAGGAAAATCAATCCGGAACAAACTTCCACAAATAACCTTTTATGGATAAAAATTATTTGATTTGCTTAATACATGAAAGAAATGTTTCTTTGCCTGATCAATTCTTACCACTAACATTTCTAAAACAATATTTATCATAATGAAAAATGTTACCCTTACTCTGTTTTTCCTGCTGATGGCAGGTGCGGGTTATTCAACTGAACCCGGAAAAACAACAACCCAAAACAAAAACGGCAATTTGCTGCATAATTTTCATGACAATGCCCAGTGGCATAATGATTTTGCCATTGACAACATTGAAGGCTGGATTATGCTTGATGTGGACGGGCAGGCAACAAGCGGGCCGTCATTCAACAACTTCCCCAACAAGGGGCTGCCTATGTCTTTTATTGTTTATAACCCTTCGGAAACCGACCCTGTAAATACTTTCCAGGAGTTTGAACCACGCACAGGCGATAAGGTTTTTATGAGCATCAGCTCCAACAGTGGCCCCAGCGAAAACTGGATGATCACCAAAGAACTTGCTCCGCACAATGGCGGTACTTTTTCTTTTTATACCAAAGGAACATTCAGCTTTTTCGGCAACGAAAGCTTCAAGGTTGCTTATTCCATGAGCGGCAGCAATCCTGCTGATTTTACATTTTTCAATAACGGCATCCCTTACGAACCCACTTTTAACTGGGCACGATACGAGTTTGCCATACCTGCCGGAGCAAAACACATTGCCATTATCTGTGTTTCCTATGCAGTGGCTCTCCTGGTCGATGATGTTGAGTTTGTGACAAATGTACCGCTGCAGAGTCCTGCTGCAGTAAATGATTTTTCTGCAACCATATCAATGGACGATGGAGTATCCATGCAACTTAGCTGGAGTAATCCAACCCAAACCAGCAACCAGCAACCACTTACTGAGCTTTCGGGGGTAAAGATCTACAGGGGATCTCATCCCATGGGCTTTACCGAAATAGCTGATATTACAGATGCTGAGATAGGTGAAACAAGTCAATATTCGGATCTTGCCGTAGAGATGAACGAGTATTACGCCTACCGGCTGGTGCCCTATAACGCGGCCGGTCAGGGCCAGCCTTATACTTCGGAGTTTTTGTATCTGGCAACGGAAATCGTACCCGGAGCCCCCAATATGGTTGAATTCACCATGAATGATGATCTGCAAACGGTTATTTCCTGGAATGAAGTTACCTATGGTGAGAACGGAGGTATCTTACAGGATCCGGTAACGGGTTACACAATTACCAGGAAACTGGGCAACCAGTCCGAAACCCTGGCAACCAATCATCCCGTAACAACTTTCATAGAAACTGAGATTCCCGGCTTTAATCTTTACCGGTATGAGATCGTAGCCCAAACCGCCGAACACAACGGACCACCTGCCGTAAGGAATTACTACTCGGGTATGGGTGCTGACCATCATCCGGTAACCTTTGGTGTTACTGAATCGAACCAGGTGTTTGAACTCACCCGCAACTCCATTCTGTCTCAAAGCATTTATATGGCCGATGAAATAGGATCAACCGGACTAATTACCGGCTTATCGTATTTCAGCAACCTGGGAACATCAGGCGGAACCATGAATTACAAGATTTACATGAGCACTACCGAGCGCCAGGTCTTCGGCCCCAACAATGCCAATGCCGTATGGGAGTATTATGCTGATCAGAAACTGGTATTTGACGGACCCATAACCTTTAATGCCGGGCGCCATGCCATTGAAATTGAGCTGGATCAGCCCTTCTATTATGATGCCGAAACCAATGAAAATATAATCATAACTGTTATTAAACCTCTGATCGACAATCCGCCCTCCGGTTCATCTTTTAAGTTCATGAACACCCCGGTAGAAAATTTGCGAACCTATTATGCTATTGGATACGGAGTAGATATGAGTACCATAACTACTCAGCCTGCAGCATGGTCAACCGAAGAAGTAGGTTCAATCCCAAGTATTGTTACCACCAAAGTACAAAACTATGGCAGTATTTCAGGTTTGGTTACATTGGGAGGCGAAGGCACAGGAATTGAAAATGTTATTATTGAAGTGACACCGGTAGGGTTAAATGAATACCAGCATGAAACCGTCATCACCGGCGCTGACGGAACTTATTCCATTCCGGCGTTACTACCGGGAAATTATTCTGTTTCATTTTCCAAAGAAGGGCTGAACAGCCATTTCACAGAAATTACAGTTGGTGAAAATCAACACATCGTTCTGGATGTGGTGCTTTCTTCAGCCTCTCCCATTATTATCAGCGGTTCCGTTCAGGATAATGCCGGTGTTGCCATCGAGGGAGCTTATGTAAAACTGAGTGGATATTCTTCTCAGAACACCATCACTAATGAATCAGGCCTGTTTACTTTGAACGCTTTCGCGGAAAAAGATTATCAGCTTAATGTCACACACCCACTTTATCATTCATCACAACAATCTTTTACCAGTGATGATAATGATTTCAGTCTTGATCCTGTTGAGCTTGATCTGATGGCCCATAAACCCATGAATGTGATTGCAGAGATTGAGAATTCAGCCGGTATCATTACCTGGGAACGGCCTTACGGGTTCGATAATGAAACCATGCTGCAATGGGGTTCGCTTACACAGTATACTGCCTGGGGCTGGGGCGGAGCAGAATTTACCGCAGGCGTCAGGTTTACCATATCCGATCTTAACAGTATTGTTCCTGAAGGGGGTAAACTGACACATATAAAAGCCTACATTGCCAATCATGCCAATATCCACCTGGAGGTATTTGAAGGTGCTCAGGCAGCAGAGCTGATATACACACATCCTGAAATCATAACTGAAGAGGGTTGGTATACCTTTGAACTCAGCAGGGCTATCCTTATTGATAAAACCAAGGAACTCTGGATAGGAATCCGGTTCGAACCCGGCTATGGGGCATACCCCATTGGCATTGATGAAGGTCCAAACGCACCGCAAAGAAAGGGAAGCATGCTTTATGAAAATGGCACATGGACCGGTATGAGCCTGACCAACAAAAACTGGAATATCTACGGTATAGTAAATACTACGGTTGATGCCAATCCTGCAGGATATAAAGTTTTCCGGGGGCTAAAGGACACCAACCCGGAAACATGGACAGAACTTACTACACAACTTGTAACAGTTGAAGAGTTTGAGGATCAGGCACTGACTGATGCCGATCCGGGTATTTACAGGTATGGAGTAAAGGCTGATTACGGCGACGATCTGATCTCTGAAATAACCCTTTCCAATGATGTAATGCTGGATGTTCTTTTCAATATCGCCATCAAACCCCTGCCCAATGCAGGTAGTCCGGCAGGAACCTATATCAGTTTGTTTAATGATGATCATTTTTATGAGAAAACACTTTCAGCCTCTGAAACGCAGGCCGATTTAAGCAATGTATGGCTGGGAACCTATACACTATCAGTTCAGCTGGAAAACTTCGAAAAAGTAGTTATGCAAAATGTAGGCATTGCCTCCGGACAAATCATCGAGGTGCCTCTGACAGAGTTGCTGCCCATGCCGGTAAACCTTGCAGCGCAGCAGGATGACGATGCATCGGTTGCACATCTTACATGGACGGTTCATACCGAATATACTGATGATATTGAAACCTATCCCGATTTTGAGAAAAACAATATCGGCGATTACATTCTGAAAGACCTGGATGGCCTGCCAACCTACACCTACACGAACTTCACCTGGCCCGGGGCAGGAAACCCCATGTCGTTTATGGTGTTCAACCCGTTTGCCACAGCTCCTCCCATAAATCTGGATGCTCATTCGGGAAGGCGATACCTTGTGGCCCTGGCAGGTCCCGAAGGACCCGGCAATGACTGGCTGATCATCCCGGCAGGTGCAGGAAAATTCTCCTTCTATGCACAATCGCTCGTGGGTAATGATCCGGAAACATTCAGGGTACTTTATTCTGAATCGGGTTCCGAAGTCAATGATTTCACACCCTTTGAAAACGGAAATCAGATCGTTCCTCCGGATCACTGGCAGGAATACGCTTTCAATGCTCCTGAAGGAACGCGTTACGTTGCCATCAATTACATTTCTGATAACACTTACTTCCTTTTACTCGATGACATTTCCTATCAAAAGGAATACAAGCACTTTCTCCATTTCAATATTTACCTGGATGGAAATCTGATTGCTGAAAATGTTGCAGAAACAAATTTTGTAATCAGCGGACTTACTGAAGCAAATCACCTGGCTGAGGTAGAAGCTGTTTACAGTTCGGGTGTTTCCGAAAGAGCAGAGATTCAGTTGCAGGGAAGTGTGGGTATTGATGAATATGTTTCAGAAAACAGCTTTACTGTTCACCCGAATCCGGCCAGAGACAGACTTAATGTTAATCTCATGCAGGACGCCCGGATCATTATTGCTAATATGACTGGCACAGTAGTTTTCGACATGAATATACCGGCCGGTGAAAATGTCATATACCCTGCTTTAACACCCGGAACCTATATCATTCAGATGGTTTTCGGCAATGAAGTCCATACCAGGTTGCAGATCATTAATTAGGGCAGGTTCATTACAAGTATTAAGGGTCGTTTTGAAAAATTCAGAACGACCCTTTTTCACTTCATATTGATTTTTATTGAGAATCACTCCCTGACCTGAAAGCCCGGGATCATTTGAATAAACTGCACTTTTTAAGTATTCTTACTGATGAATATCATTAGAAACTACCAGATTTTGAAGGATAAATACTTTTCCAAATAATATCTGGAAAAATTCCGTTCTCAATGTGAAATAATTTAACCAAAACTTTAATCATGGAAAAATTTCAGAAAAACAAAATTTAACCGGATCATTATTTTATCCATTTTACTACTTCCTTTTTCTTCATGTAATAAAGAAGATCATGGTACACCTCCTGTACTTCCGCCTCAGTCTTCCTTTATTATGGATTTTTCAGATTTTACTGATCAGCAGAAAGAACAGCTCAACGGCGATACATACATAAACCGCACAGTTGCAGTATTACATGTGGCATTATGGAATACGGTAATCTTTGTTCATATGGCAGTTCCGGTTGCAACCTTTAATGAGGCTTTCAATCAGCAACCCCAGCCACAGTATGATGGATCGTGGCTTTGGAATTTTAGTGTAAATGTGGGTCAATCCACCTTTACTGCAAAACTTTTTGGAGAAATCGCAGGTGACCAGGTAGGGTGGAACATGTATATTAGCAAAGCAGGTACCGGTGCTTACGAAGATTTCCTATGGCATTCAGGAACATCTGAAATTGGGGGTACACAGGGCGAATGGACTTTATTAAAGTCGCCGGCCGAGCCTATACCTTTTGTGGGTATTCAGTGGTTTAAAAATGATGATGGCACAAAAGGCATAATGTATACCAATATTGTTCGCGGTGGTCCGGAAAATGGCGGATACATCTCCTACGAAGTTACAGGTAATACACCTTACGATGCTTCTTACAACATTTTCAACAAAGGAGAAAATAACCTTGTGGAAATCAACTGGAACAAGGAAACCAAAACCGGTCAGATCAAAGATCCGTAAACTTTCAGCGATGACGAATTTCACTGCTGGGATGAAAATGGTGTGGATATTGAATGTCAGTAAGTAGCCGGCTTGCCAATCCTTTCAGGCAGTAAATAAAGCCGCCTTTGGTGTTTTCCGGCAGGCCCGACAAAGAGTTTCTTTCAGTACACTGTTATTTTAAACGAAACCCGGCCTTTAGCAAATAATTTTGCTAAAGGCCGGGTTTGTAATTAAGTGCTACCCAAAAATTAATTAAGTACGCCGCTATACAAATTATTCTGATGACAAGACAGACAGGTAGAAGTTCCAATCATCGCAGAACCGCCGTGCGAGGGTCCGGTCAACCACTCGGCAGTCCATTTATTCAAAAGAGTAGGTTTTACGTAATAAGTGTCAAAATATGGCACTGCATTCCAGTTGGCAGTGGTTACATCTTCAACTTTTCCGGCAACAATATCAGCATCTTCAGTATTACCTAACAAATAAGTAATTGAAATATTGTGTGAAATGGCAGCACCACCCACATCATGCATAGCAAAACCCAGTGCATATTTAGCTCCTGAACCCAGATCGGCCAGGTTCACATCAAATTGAGAGCTGGTGTTCAATCTTCTGTAAAGGACAACTTCCCACTCATTGTTATCACTATTATATGCGTGTTCGGAACTGATGTCGTGCTGATCTGACTGATAAATAAACGCAACACTGCGGGTAACCATGGCCAGTTTATTTGCACCCACCCATTCCTGATGAACTTCATTAAGTTTGGCAAGTGCCTGGGCAGCATCTGCAACGCCTATACCGGTTTCACCTGCCCAGAAAGCGCTCCAGGTAGTGAAATCAGCAGAGTTGGTATCTTTTAGGTGTTCGGGCAAATGATCCACCTCTGAGGTGGCAACATAAACCAGGTAACCAAGGTCCAATGCATTTACCTTGTCTTCTGAATCAAAACTCAAATCCTGATATACCACAAGCAAACTTCGGTTGGTAGTAACATCAGTTACACCTGGTAATACAGTAAATGGATCAGTAACAATATTATCATTCATATCAGCAATAAAATAAGCCGGAATAGTATATTCACCAATGGTTTTTCCTTTATTAAATACAAACCTTGGAAGGCCATCGCTCAGGACACCATGAGCTGTTCCTGAAAGTGCAGCCTGATCTTCGCGAAAACGGTCGCCACCTGAGCGAATAAATTTTGTTGGAGGTGTACCGGCTGGATCTCTTAAACGTTGTTCATCACCTACGGCAGCATCTTCAGCGTAGCCCATAGGACCACTCCTTCCACCACGCCAGTGCCAGTGGTCAACTATATCAGGAGTATTAAAGTTATGAGAAGCCATGCCAGTATGACAGGTCATGGCGCAGGATGCCTTTGCAAAACCCTGGATTCCATCTGTAACTTTATCAATCATAAAACTTACGCGATCCTCCTGCATGCGAGCATCCGATGCAAAACGATCGAATTTCTCTCCGTCATGCACAAGCATATCATGAAAATGGCCAGGGTATTTTTTTCCGGTATTGGCATATCCGGCTGGCAAAGTTTTAGACTGACTTTTCCATACAAACCTGAAGGCCGCATGGGTGTCGTCATAAGCAACCTGAACCCTTACCTGTGCGTTCAGAGTTGGAAGAGTTGCATCTTTAGGGCCATTATTGTCTTTTTGACAACCAATCATAACATACAGAAATGCTAAGAAAAACCCAAATAAAATCAGTTTTTTTGATTTCATAATCATTAAGGTTAATGTAACTGAATTAATAGTAATAAATAAATTGATTCTTGCCCTATCTTGCTTAAATGAATATTTAGGTATTCAAATAAGATATTTCGACCGGCCAAAAATAGTTAAATATTTTTATTTGGATAAAAAATATTGTAATTTATAATGAATCAAAATAAGACAATAAAATAATAAATTCTTCTACTATCAAATTAGCATTTTAAATCTACCTTTTAACTTTTCTACGGTATCTTCTTTCAGGAACTGGATTGCATATGTACCTTATTTTAAGATTGATAGAGAATTGTATCAGGATATTTAATTCATAAACCCGAACTCATTTTTTCTGGAAGAAGAATTAAAGTGCACAGTTTACACAATACACACTTTCCGGTTTGAGAAGAATACGACCAAGGGGAATGGTATTGCCGCAGCGGGCACATTGTCCGAAATCAGGTTTATCAACCCTGTCAAGGACATAATTGAGTTTGTCGAGTTTCTCACGGGCCTGGCGGAGTGATGCTTCCACAACACTTTTATTGTTAATGGCATCCATACGCGAAACCCGGCCTATAGCTACATCCGGAGCTACCGGACGGGTTAGTTCTTCGTACTCCTGAATAATATTCCTGGTTTTTTCTATCTCCTTATGAATGAGAGTTTTGATTTCGGCTTTTTCCATTATATTGTTTTATAAGCTTTAAATCCCGGATGCTGCTCCTGTCATTATACCTGTGGGTGTTTTCACAGGTTTTCAAACTCCTAAGATATAAAACTTAATTGAATTGAAATGTAATAATAAACCTTCTCACTTATTCTGATGAACCGAGCCATGACAAAAACTATTGACACACACGCGGATGATTATAATTTATCAACAAACAAAACATACAATCGGGATATTGTTGGCGAGCTCCATCTGACCGAATTAAAAAAAAATTATAAACAGATGAAAAAGCAGTACCTTTGCACCCTTATTTTTTCACAAGTAAATAACATGCTAAATATACGAAATATCGCCATCATAGCCCATGTTGACCATGGCAAAACCACCCTCGTTGACCGCATCCTGCACCAGGGAAAGCTTTTCCGCGACAACCAGGAAACACAGGACCTGATTATGGACAGTAACGACCTGGAACGTGAACGAGGTATCACCATCCTGGCCAAAAACTGCTCTGTTCGTTATAATGACGTAAAGATCAACATCATCGACACTCCGGGTCACTCCGACTTTGGAGGTGAAGTAGAAAGGGTATTGAATATGGCCGACGGTGTTCTGCTTATCGTGGATGCCTTTGAAGGACCCATGCCCCAGACCCGCTTCGTGCTTGAAAAAGCCCTCGATCTGCATAAAAAGCCCATCGTGGTGATCAACAAAGTTGACAAACCCAATTGCGACCCTGAACTCACACAGGAAAAAGTTTTTGATCTGATGTTTGCCCTCAATGCCACAGAAGATCAACTGGATTTTCCCACGGTTTACGGATCGGCCAAGGGAGGCTGGATGGGCCCCGACTGGAACAATCCCACCCAGGATGTTTCTTATCTGCTTGATATCGTAATTGAGCATGTTCCGCCACCTGCAGTGTTTGAAGGCAGCACACAAATGCAGATCACTTCTCTCGATTACAGCTCATATCTGGGCAGGATTGCTGTGGGAAGACTAACACGTGGCAAACTCTTTCCCAATCAGCAGGTTTCGCTGGTAAAAAGAGACGGAACGGTTAAAAAATCAAAGATCAAGGAGCTGTATACTTTTGAAGGACTGGGTAAGGAAAAGATCAAAACAGAAATACAATCAGGTGAAATATGTGCGGTGCTGGGTATGGAAGACTTTGAGATTGGCGATACCATTGCCGATTTTGAAGTTCCCGAAGGAATGCTTCCCATTTCTATTGATGAGCCCACCATGAGTATGCAGTTTACCATCAACAACTCCCCTTTCTTTGGCCGGGATGGTAAATTCGTTACTTCACGCCACCTGCGCGATCGCCTCTATCTTGAAACGGAAAAAAACCTGGCCATGCGTGTAGAACCGACCAATTCGGCTGATTCTTACCAGGTTTTCGGACGTGGAGTATTGCACCTTTCCATCCTCATTGAAACCATGCGCCGCGAAGGTTACGAACTGCAGGTGGGACAGCCCCGGGTGATCTTTAAAGAAATTGATGGTAAGAAATATGAACCCGTTGAATACCTTACCGTACATGTTCCTGAGCAATTTTCGGGTAAAGTAATTGAAATGGTATCGCAGCGCAAGGGCGACCTGGTTAATATGGAACAAAAGAATGACCGCACCCACCTTGAATTTGAGATCCCTTCGAGGGGATTGATAGGAATGCGAAGCAACATGCTCACATCAACAGAAGGTGAAGCCGTTATGGCACACCGACTGAAAGGGTTTGAGCCTTACAAGGGCGATTTTACGCGCCGCCGCAACGGGGCCATCATAGCCATGGAAACCGGAACCGCCATCGCCTACTCCATCGACAAACTTCAGGACCGCGGAAAATTCTTCGTGGATCCTGGCGAAGAGATCTATACGGGCCAGGTAATTGGTGAAAACAACAAACAGGAAGACCTGGTTGTAAATCTTACCAAAACCAAAAAGCTCAGCAACGTGAGAGCTGCCGGTTCTGATGACAAGGCATCATTTGCACCTGCCATCAAGTTTTCCATGGAAGAAGCACTGGAATATATTGCTGAAGATGAATACGTTGAATTCACACCTGCACACATCCGTATGCGCAAGATCATCCTGGATGAGCATGAGAGAAAGAGAATGAAGAAGTAGGAATAACTACTGCCCCAACCACTGCCGGAACGACATGGCCTTCAGGCGGCTAACGGTAAGATCGCCATCCAGGGGTGGGTTCAGTCGCAATTTTAACTTTCCGCCAAAGTAGTTTTCGATTTTATCCACAGCCTTAATGTTCACGATAAGTTGCCGGTTGGCCCGGTGGAAGTTTTCAGGGTCGAGTTGTTCTTCAAGTCCGTCAAGGGAAAAGTCAACCATGTGTGTTTGTCTGCCGAAGGTAAATGCAGTGGTGATGCGGTTTTCATTATAGAAATATGCAATATCGTCCACATCGAGACGCACAAATCCATCGCCCTTTGATATGAGAAAACGTTTACGGTATTTCTTTCCACCCCGGCGAATGGCATCCAGCAGCTCAAGGTAATCCAGTCTGCTTAAAGTTGAGCCGGCCAGGTTGGTAAAACTCTCAAATTTCCGGATAGCCGTTTCAAGTTCGCTTTCCTTAAAAGGTTTCAGAAGATAATCTATGCTGTTTACCTTGAAAGCTCTTATGGCGTAATTATCATAAGCGGTGGTAAAGATCACCATACTTTGTACATCCACCTGATCAAAAATGGAAAAACACAAACCGTCGGCCAGTTGAATATCCAGAAAGATAAGGTCGGGATGGGAGTTATTTCGCAGCCATTCCACAGTGTTTTTTACACTTTCGAAAGTACCTGCAACCTGCCATCCCGGGCGCAGTTTGCCGATCATGCCCTGAAGCAAACGGAGGTTGTGTTCTTCATCTTCAACCAGTATAATTTTTACTTCCTTGCTCATAACAATGGTATTGCCACATGAAAACTATTTTCATCCTGATTGATTTCTACCGGTTTTCCTGTTAAATGTGAATATCTCTCTACCAGGTTCTTTAATCCCGTTTTCTCAGAAAAATCCGATTCTTTTGGATTCAGATTATTGGTTACTGCAAGTGCATTATTTTGGGTATGGATTTGAATAGTCAAAGGAGCATCTTTCAATGCCTTGTTATGTTTCAGCGCATTTTCCACAAGCATCTGAAGGGCCAGTGGCGGAATTTCTTTTTTAAGCGAAGCATCATCCACCTGCATTTCAACATTCAGGGCAGCCCCCATCCTTTCTTTATGAAGAGCTGTATAGGCTTCCAGAAAACTGAGTTCATCGGCCAGTTTTACCGTTACCTTATCCTTGCTTTCCAGAACATAGCGATATACATCCGTGAAATTCTGGGTAAACTGTACCGCTGCATCTGGTTCATAGGTGATCATCGATTTGAGAACACTCAGGTTGTTGAATAGAAAGTGCGGATTTAGCTGCGCCTGTAACGAATTGTAATCGCTGACCAGCTTAAGATTTTTGAGCTCTTCCAGTTGCCTGATGGAAAAAATCCACTTTTCGGTGATACGCATGGTAACTGATACAAGTATCAGAATGAAAATGAATATCAACCCAAAAAGTATCATCAATTGCATAAGTGGGTGCAGAAATAACAGCGCCATATTTCCGGTAACAATAAAGACACCCAGCACGAATGTTCCAAGCATAAGGCTGATGATAATGTGAAGAATTAGTCGTAGGCTGATCTTTTCAGGGATGGGAAGGTACCGCTCAGCCAGATGATCGAAGAAAACATTGCCTTCACTGATAATATTGAATACCAGAACTGTGCGGAAATACTCAAGTAACGAAATATCAATACTTGTATCACCCGCTACCTGAACAGCCATAAACAGAAACAGCACAGCAGTTCCGCTCACCAGGGCAACCCTGATGAAGAAGCTTTTCATCGTATAATCTGAAAGCCGGCTGATAAAATGCAGTTCAGTGCCTTTCATATCTGCGCAAATTCATTCATGATTCAAAATTAAATGATTTTCAATACAATACTAAAACCGTTTGAAGATTAAAACAACAGGTTTATTCCACCAGTTTACCTGTGGCTTTGAGCCATTCTGATTCCGTGATCCTGAAGCCAGTTCTGGCACTGATAAGTTCGCTGTAAGCCTGTTGCCACTGGGTTTGTGCCATAAGCAGGTCGGTTATGGTTTCGGCACCCACTTCATAATTGTCGCGGCTCATGCGAAGGTTTTCTTTGGCCTGTTCCAGTGCATTTTCATTCATTTGGATTCGCTCCCAGGCCAGTAACAGATTCAGACGGGCCTGTTCGGCTTCCAATTGCATTAACTGCCTGTTTTTCTCCAGTTCAATCTCTCTCATTTCCATATCAATGCGCGCCGACCTGATCTTCCTTACCCCCTGACCCCAATGAAATAAAGGAATTTTTACCGAACCTATTACATTCAGGCTTGTATTGGAAAATTCTGTGCCGCTGAATTCCACACCACCAATGTGGGTGTACCCTGCCTGAAAGCCTGCTGCAGGCAGAAATTCAGCTCTGGCCATTCTTATGTTCTGTTCGCTCATTCTGATATTATGCTCCAGCAACCGGTAATCGGGCCGTTGGTGAAGGTTGATTTTTTCAAGGGCATCCGTGACAGGTTGGCTCGTATCAATAAGCGTGTCAGCAGCAATAATCTGCATATCAAAGGGCAATCCGGTAACCCTGCAAAGTTGCATGCGACTGAGCTCAAGGCCGTTTCTGGCTTTCTGCAGATTGAGCTTTGCATTGTTGTACTCCACCTGTGCTTTCAGCAGGTCATTTCGACTGGTAAGACCTACTTCATAGCTGTTACGGGCCAGTTGCACAAATTCTTCAAGCATCTCCACAGCCTGTTCTGCGAGTTTCACCTGTTCGGTAACTGAGATAAAGGTCCAGTAGGCGTGATCGGTAGCAAGTATGGTATTCATACGCTGCAGGCTCAGATTATCATGGGCCATATTCAGACCAATATCTGCCATCCTGTTACCTGCATTGATCTTTCCTCCGGTATAAAGGGGTTGTTCCATATTCAAACCCACAATGTATGCCCCATTCAGACTTACTTCCAGCGGTAACCAGCCATACATGTTGAACACCGGATTTCCGTCAGGACCAATTACGGGCTCGCCTGTTACAGGATGCAGCATGAAGTTGGGAACAAGTTCGCCGGTGGCAGGATCAGGCACCTGTGTAGGCAAAATCAGTTCCATGTCAAAATCCTGGTCCTGGTATATTCCGGTGCCGGATACTGAAAATGCCGGAAGACGAAAGGTGCGTGCTGCAGCGCGTTCTTCCTGTGCCTTGTCAATCTGCATGCGGGCTATTCTCAGGTCTTCGTTGTGATTCAGGGCCATTTGCCGGCTTCTTTCAAGGGTTAACACTTCCTGCGCCGGAGCTTTTAAAGCAAGAAAAACGAAAAGCAGAAAGGTTGTTGTTATAATCTTCTTCATAATGAAATTACGATTTGATTTGATTGATTTCGGAAGGCTTCACACCATAAAATGCGGCATACAAAATGGGAACAAACACCAGTGTGATAAGCGTACCCACAAGTAAACCGCTTATGATGGCAACCGCCATGCTTGCATACATGGGGTCGGTGAGAAGGGGCAGCATACCCAGTATGGTTGTAAAAGATGCCAGCAGCACCGGACGAGTACGTGAAATTGTAGCATTGACCAACGCCAGATGTTTGGCCAAACCACCGGAAATAAGAGTTTCAGCTTCGTTGAGCAGTACTATGGCATTCTTCACAATCATACCCATCAAACCGAAAGACCCGATAATGGCCATAAAGGTAAATGGCTGGCCTGCCAGTATCATTCCGGGCACAATGCCAATAAATGCCATGGGAATGCAACTCAACACAATGATAGGTTTTCGGAAATCGTTGAATAACAAAATCAGTGTGAGTATGATTAAAAGTATGGAAATGGGCAGGTACCTGAAAATATTGGTTAAAGCTTCATTCTGAAGTTCATGCTCTCCCACCCACACCGCAGTGTATCCTGCAGGTAGCTCTATGGCTTCAATTTCTCTGAGACTGGCACGCCGGGTTTGTGCCGGACTGTAACCGTCTTTGGGTTCACATTGCACCTGTATGGCCCGGCGACCGTTTACTCTTCTTACCACATGCTCATGCCAGTCGAGTTCAATACCTTTGGTTACAGCACTCAACGGCACCGGACTGGCAATTTCACGTGTGATATCATCCATGGACTTAATACCCATGAGCAATTCCTGCAGCGATCGTTCATTAATGCTGGAAATATCGGGAAGCATGCTCCAAACGGGTATATTTTCAGGATTTTCCAGGCGCGAACCGTCGCTGTTGCGTATCTTGAGCGAAATGCCCACGCGTGTTTGTCCTTCGAAATATTCACCAATGGGTAGGCCGTCGGTAGCTGCCAGCAATGCATTTGCGACATCCTGCCGCGACGTACCGGCCCTGCGTGCAGCCTGCTGCATATAATGAGCCGTAAGGGCCTGCCCCATGGGCTCCCAGTCATCCTCAAGCGTATACTGGTCAACATAGGGATTTCTTCTGAAGATTTCCTTTGCCTGAGCTGCCAGATCACGCAGTAAAGCCGGGTCGGGACCCGAAAACTCCACTTCAACGGTATGTGATGATTTTATAGACAGATTGTATTTACGGATGCGTGTGCGGGCATCAGGATAGTTGTCGTGCAGGTATTGCGACAAGATGGGCCGCATGTGCATCATGGTTTCATAGTCGGTAAAATTTACAATGAGTTCGCCATAACTGTCGGCTGCATCACCCATGGGCCTTACCAGGCAATAGCGCGACGGAGTTTGCCCGTGGCTCGATACTACCATCTCCACTTCATTAAGCGTAAGCAGATATTCGGTTATGGAATGTAAATCCTGGTTTACCTTCTGCGGACTGCTTCCAGCAGGCAGGCGGTACTCTATATAAGCCTGGTTGTAATTAAAATCGGGGAAGAAGGTGCTTTTGATATTGGTGAAATTAAGAGCTGCCAACAGGAGCAAAAAAGCCGACACCACCAGGGTGGCTGTTTTATAATGGAGAAGTTTGCAAAGCAGTTTTTTGAATTTCCTGAAACCCCAGCTCGCAAAAAGTTCCTTTTCCGATTGTGCAGGCCTGATGTTTTTCAGCAGCTTACCGGCAAACAGCGGCACCTGCGTCATGGCCAGACCCCAGCTGATGAACAGCGAAATACAAAGTACCACAAACAGGTCACGAGCATAGGTACCGGCGGCATCTTCTGATAAGAAAACAGGCAAAAAAGCTGCCACGGCAATAAAAGTAGCACCGGCAAGTGGCCAGGCAGTGCGTCGTGCCGGGTCAACCAATGCCTGTGGTCGTTTGATACCCTTTTTATGATCTACAAGGATACCATCAATCACCACAATGGCATTGTCGACCAGCATACCCATAGCCACGATAAAGGCACCCAGCGAAATACGCTGCAAAGTGCCACCTGCAGCCAGCAAAATGGGAAACGTTGCAAGAATGGTGAAAAGCAATCCTGCTCCGATAATGAAACCGCTGCGCCATCCCATGGAAAGCATAAGCACAATTATGACAATAATCACAGAAGCTGTCAGGTTCCACATAAACCCATCAATGGCTGACTTTACAAGCTCGGGCTGGAAAAACACTTTCTCAAACTCATAGCCTGCAGGAATGTTTTCCTTTAGCTCCTCCAGCCTTCTTTCCACACGCCTGCCCACTTCAATGATGTTTTCACCCGATTCCATGGATAGAGAAATAGCTATGGCATTTTTGTTATTTACATGCAGATTGTTGCGTGCCGGTTCCTGATAAGTCTCACGAACTTCTGCAATGTCAGATAACTTGAACAGGATGCCATCCAGGCCTTTAATCATCAGATTGGCAACATCATCACTGCTTCCGACCTTTCCTCCAAGATTCAGGTTAAGCATCTGTGAACCGGTGTGCAGGACACCCGGGTAAACGACTGCTGTTTCATCATTCAGGGTTGATATTATTTGCAGCGGAAACACTCCCATTTCAGCCATACCCGAAGGAGTAAACACGATTTCAGTTACCGGTTCCTGTTCACCAAAAATCTCAACTCTTGCTACACCGGGCACAGCAAGCATTTCGCGTTTTATGTAGCGGGCCATATGGCTCATTTCGCGATAGGAATACCCGTCGGCAGTCATGGCGTAAAACATCCCATACACATCACCAAAATCGTCATAAATCATGGGCTTCATGGCACCTGCCGGCAGGCGCTCTTCCACTTCGCCCATACGCCTTCGTAAAAAATCCCAACGTTGTTCTATTTCATCCTGCGGCACGGTAAGCTCAAGAGTTACAATGAGCACCGATACATTGGCCACCGATTTGGAGCGAATGGATTCCACATTGGCAAGAGTGCTTAAACCCTCTTCAATAACATTGGTTACCTGCATTTCCACCTCATGGGCTGTGGCACCGGGCCAAACCGTTACAATCTGGCTCTGCATAACTACAAGTTCAGGATCTTCAAGTTTACTGATGGATCGGAAAGCCAGAATACCTCCCACCACCATACTGAACAAAAGGAAGTACATGAAAGCCTTCCGCCGGAAGGTAAGCTCAGTAATGTTCATCACAAAAGTCCTCCCACATTGGTTTCCGATAGGGGCTCCATGGGTTCTACCTTTTCCTGGTCGGTAAGCAGACTCACCCCGGCTACCACCACCTGTTCACCTTGCTGCAAGCCATGGGTAATGAGAATTCTGCCATTGCCGATAAGCCGGTCGGTGGTAACTTCACGCAGGTTTACCAGTTGTTTATCCGCATCATAAACCCAAACACACGTTTTACCGTCACGATTGAAAAGTGCACTCAGGGGAACACAAACACACGGTTCTTCGTTTTGCCGGAGAGTAATATGAATTTTTATATCCATGCCCGCTGCCAATCGTTTCTGAGCTTTCATATCCATACCCATCAGCATCCTGTAAAGTTGGTTCTGTCCTGCCCTTGGGCTTATACTGAGCAGTATGAGCGGAATTGTTTCTTCTCCTGCAACGGGAATAATGCCTGAGATATCAGTAATATAATCACGGTTGAGTAACAGGGAAGCCGGTATATTAGCTTCCACCTGGAATTCACTAACATCCAGGAGTGTACCCAGTGGCATTCCTGCATCAATAAGTTCCTTGGGTCTGAAATTGATTTTCTGGATGTAACCTGATACAGGTGCGGTAAGCCGGGTATCATTCAGCTGGTTGCGGGCATGCTTGAGCTGCGATTCCACCATCCTTAATCCTGCCACAGCCTTTTCGTAGTCGCCGGAAGAAACGCTCTGACGCCTGTGCAGTTCAATTACCCGTTCGGCTTCGGCCTTTACCTGCTCATATTGGGCCTCGGCCACCTGCAGTTGTACATCATAATCACGTGTATCCATCTGGGCCACAAGCTGACCTGCACGCACGTAATCACCTTCCTTAACAGCTATGTTTGCAATGGGTCCTGCAACCCTGAACGAAATATTTACCTCGGCAGCTTCACGCACCCTGCCCGAAAAGGTTTTTACACGAACTGTATCGGCCAGTTGTACGGTTTCAACTTTTACTTTTCTTACAATCTGCTCCGAATTGCGGCGGTTGTTGTCACAACCCGCCAGGAGAGCCACTGTCAATATAAAAATACAAAGGTTAATGATTGGTTTCATAACTTCCGCTTCATGAGAATAATTTATGTTAAGCGATAAAATTATATGTGTGCACCAGGTTTCGCTAAAGAAATCTGCATGAAGTGATGAAATGGGGGTATGAAATGAAAGATTTCGCAGCGAAAGAAATGAAATCAGTTCTCTTACCCGGGATGTTATAATCAATCCAGCCAAAAATGGCCTTACCGGCTTACATCAAATAGACAATTTATTATTTTTATCAACTGTTCTTCGAACAAATTCATTGTTTTTAACTTCTTACTTGCAATTATTTTACAATCTGCCGGTATAATAATTACTTAGTTCTAACCGGTTAAGAAATTATCTGAAACAGGCAGCTGAAAAACCCGGGAAAATACATGAACCGAGCCATGAGAATTATTTTAACACACACTTGGATGATTTCAAATTCGCATTAAAGAAATACACTTATTATGTTTATTGTTGGCGAGCTCCATCTGACCGAATTAATCAAATTATAAACAGATGAAAAAAGATTTTGATTACATCATTGCAGGTTCCGGACTGGCAGGTTTGAGTTTGTTGTACCATTTGCTCAGGGATGACCATTTAAAAAACAAAAACATCCTGATTATTGACCCTGCAAAAAAGAAGGACAATGACCGCACCTGGTGTTTCTGGGAAAAGGAACAGGGGCCTTTTGAACATCTGGTCCGTCATCAGTGGAAAACCCTTCAGTTTTATTCCCATGATGTTTCCCGGGAATTTGAGTTGAAACATTACCGTTATAAAATGATCCAGTCGGGCGATTTTTATGCTCATTTGCTGGAACTGGCTGAACAGTTTGACAATGTGGTCTTCAGCAATGAAAAGATCCTGGAGATCAATGACAATGGCCAGACAGCAGAAGTAAAGACAGAGACTGGCGTTTTTACATCAGAATATGTCTTTAATTCCACAGGTTTATTTCATCCGAAGATGGATGAAACAAACACCCTGCTTCAGCACTTTATGGGTTGGTATATCAAAACCCCAGCACCTGTTTTTGACAGTAACGTGGGTACTTTGATGGATTTCAGATTGAACCAGCAGTATGGGGCCACATTCATGTATGTACTCCCCACCAGCCCAAACGATGCATTGGTAGAATATACGCTCTTCAGCGAAAAAACCCTGAAGGAAGAAGAATATATCAGGGAACTGAAAAAATATATTCAGGATGAATTGAAAATAGACGATTATGAAATCACCCACAGCGAATTTGGCGTAATACCCATGACCATGGCCCGCTTCAAAAGATACCTGGGTCCAGGCAACCGGATCATCAATATTGGAACAGCGGGTGGTTTTACCAAGCCCAGCAGCGGTTATACCTTTCAGTTTGTGCAGAAACATCTTTTGCAGGTTGCTGAGCGGTTAAAAAACGGACAATCTCCTGTCATCAAACCCTCATTACGAGAAAGAATGTTTTACTGGTACGATATGACCCTGCTGGAAGTGCTTCTTTCAGGCAAATTGACCGGCGAACAGATCTTTTCCGGCCTGTTTGGCAAAGTAGATCCCGAAAGGATACTTGCTTTTCTGACCAATGAAAGCACCTTCTGGGAGGAATTCAAAATACGTAACAGCGTACCTGTCATACCTTTTATGATGGCAGGGATGAAGCAGTTTGTGGCGCCGCGGAAGTAGGGTTTTAGTGGTATGTTCAACCAGATTCGCTATGACGAATGGGTTTACTGCTCCAATGCAAATTCATACTCTCTTTTCATTGCCTTCCCTTGCCCCCAGAGGTCACCAATGTGCATTTGAAAGAGAATGTAGTTCTCCCTGACTTTTTCCGGATCAAAAATCTCTCTTTGATTCAAAAAATCACCCACCATGTTATCCAGCGCCTTGTATACATATTCCTTCGGTTAATCAATTTAATAATTGTGCAGCTGCTACAAAACATTGCACCGAAGCCAATGTAGGTGCAGTGTAACGAAATCTTTTCAGGGGCAGAGCCCCACAACCTTTGTAGGTTTGATGCACCCAAAAAACCCATAAGGTGCGGAGCACCGAAACCATTATTATATCTAAATTGCGGATGCTTTGTTGTTGCGCATGAACCTTTTAGTGGTGAATCTACATAACGGCAGGATTTCAGCTGATCGCCCGGCTTTTCATTGTCTTTTGAAAGCACGTAAGCAAGCAATTGCTCAACATCATGAGTAGCAGGAACCCGCCAGCCCTGCGGACATAAACCACCGGGATTAACAACAGCATGCCAGTTGTAGTGTATACCGTAAGCGGAAATCATTTCACTTTCTGAACTGATCCCATCAACTTTATGATGGGGATAAATGAAATAAAATCCGGCTTCTTCATTCTCAGCCTCAGTTGTTCCTGAATCCAGATGCCCGTATGGAATGGGAGTGCCATCACGATAGGTTGTAGTTTTCAGATTTTCGGCCATCCACACCTGTTGCCCTATTTGAATAGTTTTATAGGTGTTGCCATCGATATCTTCCATCTTACCGTAATCAAAATCCATATCGTTTTTACTGCAACTCAAAACAAACAAAGCAAAAACCGGCATTACAGTTAAAAGAATCAAACTGTTAAATAGTTTTTTCATTTCAAAAGGATCTAATTTCGGACTCTGATAAATAACCAACTTATACTGCTTGCCCAGGACCTTACATCTCCCGGCGGATACAAACAGGCAGATTATATTCCGTCTTCGGGATACCATATTCCGCACACATAACCGGATCGCAGCATGTCATGCAAACCCGTTTATATGACATGAAATTATTTAAAGTAATGTCGGATGAAAAGAACCCATCCTTTACAGGTTCATTTCTGAGAAGGTCGGTTGAAAGGTATTTTTTATTGTCATCAGAAAAAACGGTAGCGACCACCGAATCCTTGCCCAGTTTTTCCTGGGCAATCAGGGCACCTAAAAAGTTTGCCCCGGAAGAAATTCCTACACCCAGTCCCAGTTCTGCCGAAAGTTTCTGGGCCATGATAATGGCATCGCCATCATCCACCCCAATTACCTCATCCAGTTTTTTCAGTTCGCAGATGGATGGAATAAACTCATCGGAAATTCCCTGAATACGGTGTCTTCCCACTTTATATCCTGTTGAAAGGGTGGGCGAATTTGAAGGTTCAAGCGGAAAAACTTTAATATCAGGATTATGCTCTTTCAGGAATCTCCCGACTCCCATTATGGTTCCCCCTGTGCCCACACCGGCAACAAATGCATCGGGAATAATGTTACGGAATTTCAACTGCCACCATATTTCGGGGCCTGTTGTTTTGTAATGGGCATCGCAATTATCGTTATTGCTGAACTGCCTGGGGAGAAAACCATTGGTTTCCTCAGCTGCCTTAACGGCAAGCTCAATACTTCCCAAAAAACCCCCTTCATCCTTGCTTACAAGCCGGATTTCAGATCCAAGTGTTCTGATAATATTTTTTCGTTCATCGCTCATCCAGTCGGGCATAAAAATATGAACTTTATGACCCAATGCCCGCCCAATGGCTGCTATGGAAATACCCGTATTGCCGCTGGTAGATTCGTAAACATCCATACCCGGCCTGAGTTCACCACGTATTAATGCATTGGATAGTATATGGTAAGCCATCCGGTCCTTTATACTGCCCGTAAAATTTAAATTTTCTGCTTTTGCAAAAATTCTTCGGGATTCCCCTTTATAAGTAAACGATATCTCCAACAATGGTGTATTGCCCACCATCCCCTGCAATGATTTGATAAATTTTAGTCTTGCCTCCATATAATAACGAATGGTTATAGATAAATATGTTTTTGTTTTCCCCGGTCCAAATTTAACAGGAAAATGGGAATAATTGTATGAATTTTCACAGTTTTTGTTGTTTTGTGGTGGGATTTGTTTTGCTATTGCGGCGGGGTCACTTTGGAGTGGCCCCGTCGCTCGAACCTCTGAATGTGACGGGGCGACTTTAGGTCACCCCGCCACCAAA
>JAHYJP010000154.1 GCA_019429055.1 Bacteroidales bacterium | reverse complement strand
GCCTCTATCTTAATTGGTAGGGGCTTTTTTTTGTTTAATAGTTAAGCCTGCCAGCGCAGCTGGTACCTTACCGGAGTGATATCCGGGCTCGGTCGCCAGATTTTTTTAAAAGCCTCTATCTTAATTGGTAGGGGCTTTTTTTGTTTAATAGTTAAGCCTGCCAGCGCAGCTCGAAAGATGTTGAGAGGGAGTGAAGTTTCATGCTGAGCGGAATTGTGAGCGGAATTGCAAATTCCGCTCAGCCTCGGGTGAGCTGTAGTCACCCCGCTAAGAGTTTAAGTAACTAAGCCAGGTGTTGGAAAAATAAGATAATGGATATTGGAAGCAGAAGCCAGCTGTATGATGATGGCAATATAATAGAAGTTGTTCTAGTGGCCGGATCATACCTTTGATAAATTCCTTGAAAAATTGAAAAACGCGCATTCCTTGCCTTTGGATTTTTTTATTAGTTTTATAAGGTTAATAAGTTATCTGTAACTACATTTTAAAAAGGGAAAATAGTGATTCATTTTATTTTTAAAACCTGCAAATAACTATTACTATTCTTCTGGAAAAATTAAAAAACGTTAAAAGGGTTGCGTTTTTCTTTCTTTCTTTTTTTTTGCCTGTGATGTCTAACCTTAAAAACACACAGCTATAAAGAAAATTGTATTTATTGTAATGGCATTATTTGTGACTTTTTCTTGTGAAAAAATTGAAAAACCCCATGATCAAGAAGAAAATTTCCATTTAAAATCAGAATTACCAAATATTGAGTATGAACTGAATGAGTTGGAAAAAATTCATCATTTTTTGACTGATAATCTAAACAGTTACTTTGCAAATCATGGCTTTGGTGAATTTGAAGACTTCATTGATGCGATTATTGAAGAAGATGAAGATGAACTGTTAAGATATTTTAAACTGACCAATGATGATTATGAATACTTAAAAATAGAAATTGAGTTTTTAGGTGAAGAAATTAAAAGAAAAAGTAAAATTTCCGAGGAAGATTTTGATAACATTTGTTTGTTTTGTTTGCAAAAGGAGTTTTTAGAAAATTATCAAAACAAAAATTTCCCGAAGATTGATTTAAAGAGTTATCAAAAAGATGATGTTGATTGTAATTGGGGTCAATTTTCAATGAGTTTAATATTATGTACAAAAACGGGTCCTGTTTTATACTGGGGATGTGCTTATCTTGCTTTGTGTGGACATTGCGAAGGCGGTTGGGTCGACGACATTTGTTTTTAAGTGTTTGTAAAAGTAAATCAATAAAATATTTAACAGCGCAACATTATATATTCAAATAAAAGGCGATACATAATACCTTATCATCAAAATATCTTGACATGGAATTTTTATTGGTAATAATACTTATTGTAGGTTTTATTTTAAGTTTTTTTGTAAAAAAAGTGTCTTTCTTGAATAATTATTTATTTGATTTACTACTATCAGCTTTTTCTTTGATTGGGCTGGTCTATTTGTTATTTATTGAAAATGTTCAAGACTTTTATAATTTGGCATTTTGGGGTTTTTTGTTTGTTGTTTTTCTTATTCAGGGATTGATTAAAAAATCAAAGAAAATAGAAAAGTAAATATTTTTTTAAAAAAGGAATCAAGCTGAGCAGCTCAATTCTTACCGAAGAAAAACAACTATGTCGCTGATTTTATAAGCCTCTATCCGGAAAGATTGAGGCTTTTTTTAACAGAACTGACAATTTTATTTTGGCAAAAGATTAAATACAGTAAAAAAGTGACAGATACTTCCGGCTAAAACAAACAAATGCCAGATGCCATGCGAATATTTTAATCTTCTCCAGATATAAAATATGATACCTATTGTATATGACAATCCGCCTGCGAGCAAAAAGATCAGGCTAACAGATTCAAGGCTGTCAAGCAATGGTTTTATGGCAATAACAATTATCCAACCCATAATAACATAAAGACCTACCGATAAAAACTTAAGCTTATCCATCCAAAAAACTTTAAGAATTATTCCCAGCAGAGCTATACTCCATACTATTCCAAATATACTCCATCCCCAGGGGCCACGCATCGCTGTGAGCGTTACAGGTGTATATGTGCCTGCAATGAGCAGAAAAATGGATGAATGATCAATTACATGTAATATGTTTTTCCATTTACCCTTCGGGAAACTATGATAGAGTGTAGATGCCAAATAAAGGATGATCAGCGTGGTTCCGTAAATACTGAAAGATACGATATGCCAGGTGTCGCCATGAATATTTGCGTAAATAAGCAGAACTACCAGCGCAGCAATTGATAGTCCCACACCTATTCCGTGCAAAATGGCATTAACAATTTCTTCAGAGGGGGTTTGTTCCCGGAGTTTTTTCATTGGAATTGTTATTTATTCTAGGTCTTACAAAGGTACCTAAAAGAAAACTTTGGAAAGGTATTCCATCTCCTTTCAGTAATTATTTTTTGAATTTTCCTAAAACTATCGTAAATTTAAATCCGTCGGGCATATGAATGCCTTGTTTGGTGTATAACTTAAGAAATAGTATATGTTGGTAAAAACCTACGGTAGTGCAGTACAGGGGATAAATTCCACAACCATAACCATAGAAGTGGACGTGTCAAAAGGTATAAATTTCTTCATGGTCGGTTTGCCGGACAGTGCGGTAAAAGAAAGTCATCACCGCATAGACACTGCATTGAAACATATCGGTCTTAAAATTCCCGGTAAAAGAATTGTTGTAAATATGGCGCCTGCTGATATCCGGAAAGAAGGATCAGCTTACGATTTGCCCATTGCGGTGGGAATACTGGCAGCCAGCGAACAGATCAATGCCCCTTCAATAAATGAATACATTATTATGGGTGAGCTTTCGCTCGACGGCAGCGTGCAGCCCATAAAAGGGGCATTACCCATAGCCATACAGGCAAGAAAAGAAGGGTTTAAAGGTTTCATCCTGCCCGCTGATAATGCCAGGGAAGCAGCAGTGGTAAACAATCTGGATGTTTATGGGATTGAAAATATTAAGCAGGTTATTGATTTTTTTAACGGTGATATTGAGCTTGAGAAAGTTGAAGTAAATACCAGGGATGAATTTTTTTCCCGTCTCAATGAATATGATTTTGACTTTTCTGATGTAAAAGGACAGGAAAATATAAAACGTGCCTTTGAAGTTGCAGCAGCCGGAGGCCATAATTTAATTATGATTGGCCCGCCCGGTGCAGGAAAGACCATGCTTGCGAAACGTTTGCCCGGAATCCTGCCGCCGCCAAGCCTTCACGAAGCTCTGGAAACTACAAAAATTCACAGTGTGGCAGGCAAGCTGGGAAAGAACGCTTCGCTTATTCCTGTAAGGCCTTTCAGAAGTCCTCATCACACAATTTCTGACGTAGCACTTGTGGGTGGGGGTTCATTTCCTCAGCCGGGTGAAATTTCACTTGCTCATAACGGCGTGTTATTTCTTGATGAATTACCCGAATTTAAAAGAACTGTTTTGGAAGTTCTCAGGCAACCCCTCGAAGACAGAGTGGTTACTGTAAGCCGGGCAAGATTTTCCATTGAATTTCCTGCAAGTTTTATGCTCGTTGCATCAATGAATCCTTGTCCTTGCGGTTTTTATAACCACCCTGAAAAAGATTGTGTTTGCGGAGCGGGTATTGTGCAGAAATATCTTAATAAAATTTCAGGTCCCTTACTTGATCGTATTGACATTCACATAGAAGTAACGCCGGTTCCTTTCAGGGAATTGTCAGAGCTTAAACCTTCTGAGAAGAGTGAAAAAATACGGGAAAGGGTTATTAAAGCAAGAGAAATTCAGGAAAGCAGGTATAAAGAGAATGAAGGTATTTATTGCAATGCCCAGATCAGTACCAAAATTCTGCGCGAAGTCTGCCGGATTGATAATGCAGGAAGCCTTCTGCTCAAAACCGCTATGGAAAGACTCGATTTGTCAGCACGTGCCTATGATCGCATACTTAAAGTTTCGCGAACCATTGCCGATCTGGAAGGAAGCGATGATATTAAATCTGAACATCTTGCCGAAGCAATACATTATCGCAGCCTAGACAGAGAAAGCTGGGCTGCCTGATCCACTGCCCTATTATTTGGTTTGCTTCTAAATTAGATTTGGATAACAGTTTTTACGTTAAACTTCACTTTCATTAAAGGAGTATTTCTTATATTCGCAGCAAATCAAAAACTGCATTATGAGAAAGATCAGCTCTCCCTTGAGAAACTATAAAAACATTTTTACTTTTCTGGCTATTGCTTTTGCATGTTCTGTACTTTTTGTTCAATGTTCAGAACGGACTGAAGGAACTGCAGAACTTACCGAACTTCAGGAGAAAGCCTTGTCATTTACTTCACCTATGCCTGAAAATGCTTTTGAAGAGGGTATGAATAAATCAGATGAAATTATCGAGCTGGGCAGGATGCTTTATTATGAACCCCGCATTTCCAAAAGCGGTACTATCAGTTGCAGTTCATGCCATAGTCTTGCAACCTTCGGGGTTGATCAGACTCCCGTTTCCATTGGCCATGGCTGGCAGAAAGGTCCGGTGAATGCTCCCACTGTATTGAATGCAGCGTTTCATAAGACCCAATTCTGGAATGGTCGCGCCAGAGATGTTGAAGAGCAGGCCGGTATGCCCATTCTCGATCCGCTGGAAATGGCTGCTACCGAAGAGCATGTACTTGCTGTTCTTGCATCCATACCCGAATATGTTGAAAGGTTTCAGACTGCTTTCCCCGATCAGGATGATCCGCTGGTTTATGAAAATGTGGGGAATGCCATTGGTGCCTTTGAAAGAATTCTGCTCACCTATTCACCTTTTGATGATTTTTTGAGGGGTAATACCAATGCCCTGAGTGATCAGCAGAAAAAAGGATTGGAAACTTTTATAGAAGTGGGTTGCCAGACATGTCACCGCGGGCAGGTAATGGGCGGAGAAATTTTCACATTCTTCCAGACACCCAAGGAAAAGGAAACCGGTCAATTTAATAAGGGAAGATTTGACTTCACACAGCGCGAATCAGATAAGCACTTTTTTAAGGTTCCATCTCTGCTTAATATTGAAATGACTTATCCTTACCTGCACGATGGCAGTGTATGGAGTTTAAATGAAACCGTTAACATTGTGGCAAAGGAAATGCTGAGTCGTGAACTTACCCCTGAGCAAAACCAACTCATCGTAGAGTTTCTGAAAACCCTTACCGGGGAAATTCCGGAAAATGCCATGAAGTTGCCGGTTTTACCACCATCGACTGCGGAAACACCAAAGCCGAGATTTGATATTTAGTATTTAATACCTGCTGATTTTCGGGTGTAGACCCATACTCTCATCCGGCTTCCATCCATAAGTTGAACAGTGAGCTTTTTCCGTTGATATACATCCGGAGCTTCTTCCCATTTGTCGGCAACAGAAAGTTCTTTTTCCGTGAGAACAATGATCTCTCCTTTTACCTGTGATCCTTTTTCTGCAGTGATGAAAGGGTATTCCTCATGAGTGTGTTTTCTCCAGTCAAACAGTACTGCCTGTCCTTCGGGGGTTAGGGTTCTGTTAAATAGTTCTTTCTGAACCATAGGGTCCAGCAAACTTCCATATGCAAATAAAAATTGCATGCGAACAGGGGTTGACTTTTTTAACTGGGTTTCTACACCGGGCCACCGTAATAATCCTGCGATGGTCTTCTCTTTTTAATGTTTTCGAGTACTTCCTGTTTTTGTTCCTCAGTATAGGTTTTCCAACCTGCCATTTCTTCCAGGGTACGGTAACATCCTATGCAAACACCGTTACGACTAATACATACATCGATACAGGGGGATTTTATTTTTTTGCTTTCAAATGCCATTATGTAAGAATAAAATTTTTTGAACTTCAAAAGTAACAAATAAGATCGGTCGATGTTTTTATTTGGCAAGATTCATTTTTCAGCATGAAAAAACTGAATTACAGCAATTCCAAATTTTCCTTTAAAGCATCAGGGTTTTTTCTATTTTTGTAGATTAGAATAAAGAAAACAAACCCCAAAAAAATAAAACTATGAGTAAGGTATTGATTATAGGAGCCGGAGGAGTTGGCAACGTGGTTACCCGTAAGTGTGCCGCTGTACCGGAAGTTTTTACTGATATTATG
The DNA here is from genome assembly GCA_019429055.1 of Bacteroidales bacterium. Classification (GTDB taxonomy): domain Bacteria; phylum Bacteroidota; class Bacteroidia; order Bacteroidales; family UBA7960; genus SKVR01. The sequence goes on along the minus strand of JAHYJP010000154.1, from coordinate 3,333 downwards.
CTGGCAAGCCGTACCCTTGAAAAATGCGAGGCCATAGCCCACGATATTGGAAGTGATAGGGTAAGAACCGCGCAGGTAGATGCTGATAATGTACCTGAACTGGTTGAACTTATCAATGATTTTAAACCCGAACTGGTAATTAATGTGGCATTGCCTTACCAGGACCTTACCATCATGGAAGCCTGTCTGCAAACCAAAACCCATTACCTCGATACTGCCAATTATGAGCCCAAAGATGTGGCCAAGTTTGAATATAAGTGGCAGTGGGCTTTTCATGAACGTTTTAAGGAAGCCGGAATACTCGCTGTTCTGGGCTGTGGATTCGACCCTGGTGTAACGGGTGTTTTCACCGCTTATGCAGCAAAGCATTATTTTGATGAGATGCACTACCTCGATATTGTGGATTGCAATGCCGGAGACCATGGTAAGTCTTTTGCTACCAACTTCAATCCCGAAATAAATATTCGTGAAATTACCCAAAATGGACGTTACTGGAAAGAAGGAAGCTGGATTGAAACCAAACCTCTTGAGATTCACAAACCTATTGAATACCCTGAGATTGGCCCTCGTGAATCCTATCTCTTATATCATGAGGAACTGGAGTCGCTGGTAAAAAACTTCCCTACCCTGAAAAGAGCCCGTTTCTGGATGACATTCGGTGAGAAGTATATCAACTTTCTTAACGTATTGCAGGAAGTTGGAATGACCAGCATCAAACCTATCAATTTTAAGGGAATGGATATTGTTCCTCTGGAATTTCTTAAGGCAATTCTTCCTGAACCCTCTTCATTGGGGGAAGGCTACAAGGGACAAACATCCATCGGATGCCAGATCAGGGGGATTAAAGATGGCAAGGAGCGCACTTACTATGTATGGAATAACTGTTCACATGCCGAAGCATACCGCGATGTGAAAGCACAGGCCATTTCTTTTACAACCGGTGTGCCTGCCATGATAGGCGCCATGATGATGCTTACAGGCAAGTGGGCCGGACAGGGAGTTTTCAATGTAGAAGAGTTTGACCCCGATCCGTTTATGGAAAAACTGCCGGTTTATGGTTTGCCCTGGCACGAAAAGATTGACAAATCCTTACCGGTTGAAAAATGAGTATAGATTTCAACCAAATACCCTCCCCATGTTATGTGCTTGATGAAAAACTCCTGCGGATCAACCTGGAGATTCTTGATCTTGTGCAGAAAGAAGCAGGAGTAGAAATTATCTGTGCCCTGAAAGGTTATTCCATGTGGGCAACTTTCCCCATGATCAGGCAATATCTGAGCGGGGCCACTGCAAGTTCGCTCAACGAAGCCCGGCTGATCTTTGAAGAAATGGGTGTGGAAGCACACACCTATTGCCCGGTGTTTTTTGAGGATGAAATGGATCAGATCCTGCATTACAGCAGCCATGTATCTTTTAATTCTATGAGTCAGTATTACAGGTTTCGCGATAAGGTAAAAAGCTATCACAAGCCGGTTAGTATGGGGCTCAGAATCAACCCTGAATATTCAGAGGTGGAAACCGATCTCTATAATCCTGCCATACCCGGTTCGCGCCTCGGAATTACCAAAAACCAGTTGCCAGACGAGATTCCGGATGATATTGATGGGCTGCATTTTCATGTCTTGTGCGAGAATGATTCTTTTGTGCTGGAAAGAACGCTGCAAAAAGTTGAAGAAAAGTTTGCCGATCAGATCCGGCAGGTGAAATGGTTCAACATGGGGGGTGGGCATCATATTACCCGCAAGGATTATGATGTAAAGCACCTGGTGGAGCTTCTTAAAGATTTCCGTAAACGCTATCCCAATCTTGAAAAAGTAATTCTTGAACCCGGTGAAGCGGTGGGCTGGCAAACGGGTTACCTGGTTTCAACTGTGCAGGACATTATAGATAATCAGGGCATAAAAGTAGCCATGCTGGATGTAAGTTTTTCAGCACATATGCCCGATTGCCTTGAGATGCCCTATAAACCCAAAATATTAGGAGCCACCGATGCACAGGATGGTAAAACGGTTTACCGCATGGGTGGACTTACCTGCCTGGCCGGAGATTACATGGGTATGGGAGATTATTCCTTTGAAAAGGAACTTAATATTGGAGATAAAGTGATCTTCGATGATATGATCCATTATACTATGGTAAAAACCACTTACTTTAATGGCGTGAAACACCCCGCCATTGGCATCTGGAAAGAAGATGGAAGCTTCGCACCCTGCCGGTTTTTTGGCTATGAAGACTATAAAGGAAAACTTTCCTGACAGAAAAAGATTGAATAAAATATTCAGATTACGCCTGATTGCTCTGCCCATAGTGCGAGCTTCCAGGCGTTTTCTGTTTCACCTTTTTCAAGGTAGTTTAGAATTTCTTCATGCAACAGATCAGTCTTATCTTTTGATTGCTTATTAAAATTGGTGATGATTTTTTGTACTTCGGGTTGGCTTGCAAATCCATAAATGGAATCTGAGCCGGGGAGCTGTGTTACTCCTGCCATCATAGCCAGATAATGTCCGGAAAGTATTTTACTGGTTTTTAAATGATCAGGCAGGTTGTCAAACCCGATGGCAATATCTGCAGGGGGCTGTCTGATCGCAAACACGCTTTCACCGCTTGCCCTGCAATAATTGAAATTGCCCATTCGCCCTACCATATCAATCTTTTGCGGATCAATGGTATTTTCATCTGCAAAAATATTTTCATCCATGTGTATCAGTAAAGCTTCGGCAATGATAAGATTAGCTGCGCCGGGTTTGTCGCTCATGGCTCTTGTTTCAATCACCCTGCATTCAAACTGTACCGGAGATTCTTTTACGCGAAAGGGTTTTACTTTTTCTGACGGAACAGGAGTAAATCCCCCTTTCTCAAATTCATTGATACCTGTATCGTACTCCACTCCGCAAATGGCCATCTGTCGGGCCATAGGGTAATTTACCAGGTTGATAACAACCTCTGGTACGTCTTTTACATTTTGTAAAGTATCCTTTGATGAGCCATTGCGCCGTGTATTTACCGAAAAGATAAAAACCGGTGGCGTACTGCTGAAAATATTAAAAAAACTGTAGGGTGCCAGATTGGGCCGGCCATCCTTATCCAATGTACTTGCAAAACAGATGGGGCGAGGGTTTACAGTTCCGAGCAGGTAATGGTGCCGTTGGCTGGGGGTAAGTGCTTCGGGTGTGAATGTGCGGTAGGGCATGGGGTTGGTGGGTTTTTGAGTTTATAAGTTGATAGGTTGATAGGTTGTTGTCGCAACGGGATGCAATCCCTTGTTTATTGAGTTATTTTAGTTTAAGTTTTTGGTTAAGACCGAATTTAAATTCATTGCTTGAAGCTTTGCAG
>JAHYJP010000365.1 GCA_019429055.1 Bacteroidales bacterium | reverse complement strand
TTTCTGTTGGCCACCGGGTTAATTCATTTCCAGTTTCTGAAAGTAATTGCATCCAGGTATAATCTGTTATGCCAGACAATACCGTAGCATCTTTCCCTCCAAAGATTTTTATCAAAGATATTCCTAGTGTCACGTCACAATTAATATGACGTAATCAAAATATTTTGTATCTTAGCCTAAAAAAGGCTATGAATACTTACAAAGTTACTCTTACACAGGAAGAACGAGATCAATTGACTGAAATGACCCGAACCGGAACACATGCTGCGAGGAAAATTATTCATGCACTAATTTTGCTGAATGTTGATCGTGGTCCTCATAATACAGAAAAAAAGATCAATGAAGAGGTCTGTAAGGTATTGAAGATCGGGATGCGAACCATTGACCGGGTAAAAAAGCGATTTGTCGAAGAAGGGTTTGATGCAGCCTTAAAAATGGCTCCTACTTCACGTGTATACGATAAACTGGTGGACGGAGACATGGAAGCCCATCTGATTGCATTGGCTTGTGGTGAACCACCCAAAGGTTTTGCCCGTTGGTCCTTGCGGTTATTAGCAGACAAGTTGGTTGAACTTCGGTATGCCGAGGATATTTCATACGAAACGGTACGTCGGACGCTAAAAAAAACGAACTTAAGCCTTGGAAAGTAGTAGGTTGGGTTATACCGGCCAAAGAGAACGGAGAGTTTGTAGCAGCCATGGAAAAGATTTTGGATGTTTATAGAAGGCCCTATAATCCAATGCGGCCGGTGGTTTGCATGGATGAATCTCCCAAACAGTTGATTGGTGAGACCCGTGTTCCGATACCAATGAGTAAGGGGCATGACCGTAAATGTGATTATGAATATGAACGTTTAGGGGTTTGTAACATTTTTCTCGCTAATGAACCGCTGGCCGGATTCCGTACAGTGAAAATCACTGACAAGAAGTGCAAGGTTGATTGGGCCGAGTTTATAAAGGAAATCGCTGACGAGCATTATCCGGAAGCTGAACTTATAACCTTAGTAATGGACAACCTCGGAACCCATACGCCAGGTGCGCTTTATGAGCGATATGAGCCGATAGAAGCCAAACGAATACTGGATCGGTTTGAGTTTGTTTTTACTCCGAAACATGGGAGCTGGCTGGATATGGCAGAAATTGAACTTAACGTATTGAATAATCAATGTTTAGACCAAAGAATTGAAACAATTGAAAAAGTCAGAGACGAAGTTGAAGCTTGGGAGCTGTCTCGCAATGGTCTCGACAAGAAAATTAACTGGCAGTTCACCACGGAGAAAGCCCGAATCAAACTAAAAAGACTTTATCCGTCATATGATCGTTGACATGACACTAGTGTCCGATTAATATCTTAAAATAAGACTATATTATACTATATATCAAATCATTAGACTTTGTTTTATTGCGTTTCGATTTCATTTTAAACTTTTACCTTTTCGGTAAATAAACAAAATATT
>JAHYJP010000153.1 GCA_019429055.1 Bacteroidales bacterium | reverse complement strand
TGAGCATCGGTATCATATAAAAACCAGACAAAAAATATTATAAAGGGAATAGCTGCCTTCATGTTTTTTTTTAAGGTATTTAAATTATCAGATATCAGTGATAAACGTCACAGTATGTCCAATACAAACGTACCTATTTTTTTTTATTTAAAAAAGCTGGAGTCTTGTTCTTAACAATAAAGGAATTTTATCTTCAGGACTGCAATTTAAGTGTCGATTTTCTTTTCCTTAGTTCAACCTGAAAAATCTTAACTTCCGGTTTTTTGGTTACCTCAGGGTTTGCCAGTCTGTCAATAAGCAGGTTCATGGCTTCCTGTCCCATCTGGTAGCCTTGTTGTTCAACGGTGGTAAGTGGTGGTTCAACAATGGATGCAATCGGGTCATCGCCAAAACCGGCAATGGCTATATCTCCGGGTATTTCATACCCATGGATTTTGAGAAGGTTCATCACGGCAACGGCAGTAAAATCATTAACTGCAAATATGGCATCCACATGTGGCGCAATTTCCAGAATCTCATCGCGGTTTTCATCTACTTTTCTTGGAGTATCGCAAATAATGATCAGCTCCGGGTCAAGATCAATGTTGTTTTCTTTCAATGCCTGGATGTATCCATCCTGGCGGTCTTGTCCGATAAGCAATTGCGGCAAAGTTCCAAGATGAAGTATTTTTTTGCATCCCATTTCAATGAGATGCGATGTAATAAGGCGGGCACCATTGAAATCGTCGGTTATCACTCTGTCGGTTTCAATTTCTTTACATACACGGTCAAGAAAAACCATGGGTGTCTGGTTGTTGTAAACGGTTTTGAAATGCGAGAAATCTTCGGTGGTTTTGCTTATGCACACCAGCAAACCATCAACCCTGTGATCCAGTAATGCCTGGACATTCATTTCCTCGCGGCTGTAGTCTTCATTCGACTGGCATATCATAACACGGTAACCCTTGCTGTACGCAATATCTTCAATACCACTGATAATTGATGAAAAAAAATGATGAACGATTTCAGGAATGATAATTCCTATGGTATTTGAAACCTGCTTTTTTAAACTCAGTGCAAGAGCATTGGGCCTGTAATTCACCTTTTGGGCAAAAGCTTTGATCTTGTTTCGGGTGGCTTCGCTTATGTCAGGATGATCCTTCAATGCACGTGAAACAGTTGATGCAGAGACCCCCATAGCCTTTGCAATATCGTTGATGGAAGTAAGGTGTGGTTTCATTTTTATTTTTAATTACGGCATTTTTGGTGATGTGTTAGCAGGCTTTAAAAATACGAAAAATACTTCAAGGCATTGGTATTAATTAGGTTAATAATTGATCGGGGGGGATCTTTTCAGTAAAATATTCTGCTCTTTAATATCAGAAATTTGGTTTTAAAAAGTGGTTTGTTTTAAAACACTGAAAAATAAAGAGATATGAAGGGGATGCTTTGGCTGTGTAAAAGAAGTTTGGTAAAATTGACTATTCAAAGACTTTTGTTTTAAAAAGTTGAGAACATTTTGATGCAATATCTTGCTACGCAAACGATATCGCAAACGATTGCGGTAAAAAAAGTGCTCAAAATGTTGATTGTCAGATATGAAATTTAAAGAAATTACATTTTTTTTGATACATTTGCTATTCTCAGAAAAAATTAAAGAAAAAATAATCATTTATTAATTCTTAGCTGGATTAAAATGTTATGGATCCAAAATTTGTCATAAGAATTTTTTTCTGATGATTAAAGGGGAGTCTGGATTCATTTCGTTAAAAGTCTGATAAATAACAGGTTCGCTATTAAGGATGAACCTGATAAGTAATTTTTTAATTAAGTTTTTAATCACAAAATTTTAAACAACATGGTGAAAAGAATTGCCAGATTATCTATCTTACTGTTTATGGTCATGGGGTTGACAGCCTACGGGCAAACCGGCCGAATAAGCGGTACAGTGGTCGATGCGGCCACAGGAGAAACCCTGCCGGGAGCCAGCGTAATGGTTCGTGGCACAACTACGGGTTCTATTACGGATTTCGATGGTAGGTTTGAGTTTTCTGCCCCTGCAGGTGAGCATACAATTGTTGCCAGTTTTGTAGGGTATCTTCAAAGCACAAGGCAAATTACCCTTGCTGCAGGAGAAACTGTTACCATTAATTTTGTGCTTGCATCCGATGTGCAGTTGCTCGAAGAATTTGTAGTTATCGGTTATGGTATCCAGAGAAAGGAAGATGCAACAGGCTCAATAAATGTTGTTGACTCTCGTGATTTCAACAGGGGAAATATTACCACCCCATCTGAACTTCTGGCAGGTAAAATTCCCGGGCTTCAGATTACATCTACAGGTGGTGCTCCCGGTGCAGGTGCACAGATCAGGATCAGGGGAGGTTCATCGCTGGCTGCCAGCAATAATCCACTTATTGTTATTGATGGTGTTCCTGTTGATGGTGATGGAATTTCAGGTATGCGCGACCCGCTCAGCCTTGTTAATCCAAATGATATTGCAAGTTTTACTGTATTGAAAGATGCTTCCGCTACTGCAATTTACGGTTCAAGAGCATCCAACGGTGTTATTATAATAACCACCAAATCAGGTGAAGGAGTAAGGGACCAGGGAGTTACAGGTTTGCCGGTTCTTTTTAACTACACAGGTACTTTTTCAATGGCTACTCTTGCACAAACGCAGGAAGTGCTTGGTTCAGATCAATTTCGGGAACTGATACAGCAGCGGCACCCTCTAAGGGTTGATTTACTGGGAGGTGCCAATACAAACTGGCAGGATCAGATTTACCGCAATGCGGTTGGTCATGATCATAACTTTTCTGCAGCAGGAAGAGCATTTGATATTCCTTACCGTGTTTCTCTTGGCTACTCTGCACAGGACGGTATACTTGACAGAGATAACCTAACCCGCACTTCTGCAGCATTTAATGTTAGTCCTTCTTTGTTTGACAATAGCTTGAAAATTAATATTAATGCCAGGGCTGTGCGAGCAGAAAATCAATTTGCAAATCAGGGTGCCATTGGAGCAGCAGTGCAGTTCGACCCCACACAGCCAGTTCTGGATCCCAATAGTCCTTTTGGGGGCTACTTTGAATGGGCTGGAGAAGATGGTCCCCGTCCGGTGGCAACCAAAAACCCCGTGGCCCTTATTGCTTTGCGCGATGATGCTTCTGTGGTTGACAGGTTCATTGGTAATACCAAGCTTGAATACAACCTGCCTTTCTTTACCGAACTTACTGCACATATGAATGTTGCTTACGATTATTCTAAAGGTGAAGGAACTGTTTTTGTTCCGGATTACGCATCATGGGAATATTTTGGTGGCGGCCTTCAGCAGGAATACGGACAGGAAAAGAAAAATGAACTTCTTGACTTTTACCTTAACTATGTGAAGGAGCTTCCTGCAATTCAAAGCCGTTTTGATATTATGGGGGGGTATTCCTGGCAGCATTTCTGGCAAAATGGATTTAATTTCAGAACCAACTTACCCGATAACATTGCCGGCGAACCTTTCAGAATTGATGAAGATTTCAATTATGAAAATGAATACTACCTGATTTCTTTCTTTGGCCGGATTAACTACCAGCTAATGGACCGCTATCTCTTTACTTTTACACTGCGTAATGATGGTTCGTCCAGATTCAGCCCCGATAATCGGTGGGGTCTGTTCCCCTCAGCTGCTTTTGCATGGAAAATCAATGAAGAAGCATTCATGAGCAATCAGAATCTTTTTTCAGAACTAAAGCTGAGACTAGGCTATGGTATTACCGGTCAGCAGGATATAGGCGGAAATTACCCCTATCTTGCCAGATATGATGTCAATCGTGAAGGTGCATACTATTTCTTTGGGAATCAAAGAATCAGAACTCTTCGTCCTGCCGGTTATGATGCCAATATTAAGTGGGAAGAAACCACAACTTATAATGCAGGTATAGATTACGGTATTGCGCAGGATCGCTATTACGGAAGTGTGGATTTTTACTTCCGCGAAACCCGCGACTTGCTCAACTTCATTCCTGTACCCGCCGGTACCAACCTCACCAACTTCATCAATACCAATATTGGTGATATGGAAAACACGGGTGTTGAATTTTCTATTTTTACCCGCCCGGTTATGACCAGAGATTTTTCATGGTTATTGGGCTTTAACGCAACATGGAACAAAACGGAGATAACCAGACTTACTGCAGTTGAAGATCCTGATTATCTTGGTGTACTCACCGGTGGTATATCAGGTGGTGTCGGTAACACTGTTCAGGTTCACACGGTAGGTTTTGCTCCAAACTCATTTTTTGTTTTCCAGCAGGTTTATGATACTGATGGGAATCCCATCGAAGGATTATATGTTGACAGAAATGGTGATGGGGTTATTACGGATGATGACAGATATCGCTACCAAAAGCCCGCATCTACATACTATCTGGGCTTAACATCAGACCTGTCCTACCGCAACTGGGGTTTCTCATTTGCAGGCCGTGCCAACCTTCAAAACTTTGTTTACAATAACATTAGCTCAATGAACGGAGAACTTAGCCGTTTATATCGTCCCGAGGGGCCATATCTCAGCAACATTACTCCTGATGCATTGGTGGTTGGATTTAACAATGCACAGTACCTTTCTGATTATTACATTCAGGATGCATCTTTCTTTAAAATGGACAACATTTCACTGAGTTATAATTTTAAAGACTTATTTCCATCTGTTGGAAGCCTTACCATGACAGCAACTGTTCAGAACGCTTTTGTAATTACCGGTTACGAAGGCCTTGATCCTGAAGTTGCAGGTGGTATTGATAATAATATCTATCCGCGTCCGCGCAATTTTGTACTGAATTTAAATCTTCAATTCTAAAAAACATTTGACAGATATGAAAAAAATTAATTATATAGCACTAATAATCATTGCAGGATTGGCTTTTACGTTTTCATCCTGCCTCAAGGATCTTGACACCAGGCCCCTTGATGACAATGAAATTACCGCTGCCGATGTTTTTGACGATCCTGCAGCTTACAGAGAATTCCTGGCAAAGTTATATGCCGGTCTGGCTGTTTCCGGTCAGCAAGGACCTGCCGGTATGGCTGATATCAGCGGTATCGATGAAGGGTTTGGCCAGTATTTACGCGGTTTCTGGTATCACCAGGTGCTCACCACAGATGAAGCCCTTATTGGCTGGGACGACCAAACTATTAAAGATTTTATCTATCATTCATGGGGAGCAAGTGATGTGTTTGTAACTGCCATGTATTATCGTATTTTTTATCAGATATCTCTGGCCAATGAATACATACGTGAAACTACCGATGCAAAACTGAACGATCGTGGTGTTAGCGGTACACTCCGCGACCAAATAGAGGTTTACAGGGCAGAAGCACGTTTCCTCAGGGCCTTAAGTTACTGGCATGCTTTGGATATTTTTGCCAATGTGCCTTTTGTTACCGAAGAAGATCCTGTTGGGGCATTCCTTCCCGAACAAATACAGAGAGCTGATCTTTTTGATTATATTGAAAGCGAACTGATCGATATTCAGGATCTTATGGTTGCACCACGTCAGAATGAATACGGGCGTGCCGACAGAGCTGCCGCATGGATGCTTCTTGCCAAACTGTATCTTAATGCAGAAGTTTACACTGGCCAGCCAATGTATGATAAAGTTATTGACTTTACCACACAAATCATTAACGCAGGGTATGAAATAGAAGATGAATATGCAAATCTGTTCAATGCTGATAATAATCCCATTGATCATCCTGATTTTAATGAAGTAATTTTTGCTATTCGTTATGATGGAACAGATATCCAGACTTACGGTGGCACCAACTTTATAATCCATGCACAGGTAGGAGGTGATATGTCGCCCAGTGCCTATGGTGTTGATGGTGGATGGGGTGGTTTACGCACAACTCCGCAGATGGTTGAAATGTTTGATGATGATGACGGTCGTGCCATGTTTTTTACCGATGGTCAAACACTTGAGATCCCTGATCTGGGCAACTTCGAAAATGGTTATGCCGTTGTGAAGTTTACCAATATCCGCAGAGATGGTACCCAGGGTTCCAGACTTGACTTTGTTGATACTGACTTCCCTATGTTCCGTTTGGGTGATGTTTACCTGATGTATGCTGAAGCACACCTAAGAAATGGTGGCGGTGATGCTGCAACTGCTCTTGCTTATGTTAATGAATTGAGGGAAAGGGCTTTTGGCGATAACTCCGGAAATATCAATGGTGGGCAGCTCACGCTCGACTTTATCCTGGATGAACGTGCACGTGAACTCTATTGGGAGGGTCACAGAAGAACTGATCTCATTAGGTTTGGAAGTTTTACGGGCGATAATTATCTATGGTCATGGAAAGGAAATATTCAGGAAGGTGCTCCGACTAACTCGAAGTTTAACATTTTTCCCATTCCATTCTCAGATACTTCTGCCAATCCTAATCTGGTGCAGAATGATGGTTATTGAAACATAATATTTGCTTTTTCGCCTGATGAGTTTTAACTCAGACCAAGCGTTTTAAAAAGTTTTTAAACCAAATAATATATTGAAAATGAAAAGATTATCAATTATATTCGCACTTATGGCAGTTGTCATTGCATGGACTGCCTGCGAGAAAGATGAAAAAGTAACTCTTGATCTGAATGATGCAAATGCTCCGGTTTTGACCTCAATGGATGATATGGTGCTATTGCAGGATGATGCAGAAAATGAAATTACTTTCCAATGGTCCGCTGCTCAGTATCCACTTGAAAATCTTCCTGATGTAAGGTATTCACTGCAATTGGATCTGGATGGTAATAATTTTGCTGAAAGAGTTCAACTTGTGGAAACTAGTGAAACCTCATTCACACGCACAGTGGCACAGTTTAATCAGAGATTGACAGCCATGGAACTTGAACCGGGTGTGCCAACTGTTGTGGAATTGCGCGTTGTAGCATCTATTACTGCTTCAACTGATACCGACAATCTTATCTCAAATGTGATGAGATTCCAGGTTACCATTTACGAAGACTTTGTAATTATTGATCCTATTTATATGCTGGGTGATGGTACCGCAGCTGGATGGAATAACACACAGGCTATTGAGATGTACCCGGTTTTCAATGAAGATGGAAGTCATAATCCAGCAGTATATACCCTGATAGCTACGCTGGGCGAGGGTGGCAACATGGTTAAGTTTATTTCTGTTCTGGGGCAATGGGCACCACAATGGGGCTCTGATGGTACCGGTACGGCGGAGGAAGGTATACTTGCTTACAGACCTACTGAAGATGAACCCGATCCCGATCCTATTAATATTAGTGAGCTGGATGCAGGGGATTACAGAGTGACAGCCGATACAACCAATCTTACCTATACTATTACAAAAGCAACAGAGGAACTTTATCTGCTCGGTAGTGGTACAGAAGCCGGATGGGATAATACTGCAGCACTTGCCATGACCAAAGATGGACCTGGAATGTTCAGTATTGTTACTACTCTTACTGCTGGTGATGATATGTTCTTTAAGTTTATTGAAGTTTTGGGACAATGGGCTCCACAATATGGAACCTGGGATGAAGATCCTAATTGGGAAGAAGGAAATCTTGCTTTCAGGCCTACTGAAGCGCAACCCGACCCCGAATCTATTCCAACTCCACCTAATACAGGTACTTATTTAATTGAAGTGAACCTGAGTAATCTCACTTACAAGCTCACTGCTCAGTAAGCGAGGATTATATAATTTCTGAAAGCCGCTGCTTGTCTCTAAGCAGCGGTTTTTTTGTTTCATGTTGCTAATTTTAAAAGATTCAATGACTTTTTAGGCTCGTTTTATGTCAGAATTAATTATATTTGCAATAGTGTTGCAAATGCAAAACAATTGCGAATAATTGGTGTTGCTTCTTCGTTAGCATGATTTTAATTGATAAATGGTTAAAAAGGATTTCTTGAAACGGCTATTTTTTTTCATTCTCATAATAGTATTCCATATTTCTGATTCAGATGCCAAAGTTCCTGAGATGTACCTGGGAGAAGGCATAATCCGGGGCAAAATAACTGATGCTCTGGGCAATCCATTACCGGGAGCAGGTATTGTATTGCAGGAGCTGAATACCGGCACCTCTGCCGATGCGAATGGTTACTTCGCATTCAGGAATCTTCGGGATGGTGTTTATAATCTTCGTGCAACGCATGTGGGATTCAGGGCGCAGCTAAAGAAAGTTGAGTTACGCAACGGACATGCATCAGTATTGCTATTGCTTGAGGCCACCCATATTGAGCTTGAGGAGGTAATTATTCGAGAAAGCGCTACCGGTATGGTACAACCTGAACAATCTTTAAGTGTTACGGTTGCCAACCGGGATTTTTTGACCGAATCATCTTCAATGACTTTAATGCAGACTCTCCAACGGCTACCAGGCATAAACTCCATGGATATTGGCATGGGGGTATCAAAACCGGTCATCAGGGGGCTGGGGTTTAACCGGCTTGTGGTTGCCCAGAATAATATCAAGCAGCAGGGCCAGCAATGGGGCGCAGATCATGGGCTGGAGATTGATTTTTATAATGTGGAAAGGGTTGAAATACTCAAAGGGCCGGCATCCCTGGTCTATGGCTCAGATGCCATAGGGGGAGCATTGAATATCAGACCCCCTGTTGTACCCCAGGAAAATACCACAAGTTTTGAAGTTACTACCAACTTTCACAGTAATAACGATTTACTGGGAACCTCTGCCATGACAGCCATAAATAAAGAGGGGCGGTTTTTAAGGTTAAGATTGAGTTACCAGGATTACGCTGATTACAGGGTTCCGGCTGACGAGTTTGTATATAACACATGGGTTATGCCTATCCCGAATCAGCGACTCAAAAATACTTCGGGGAATGATTTTGGAGCATCATTCATGGCAGGCCTGCGCAAATCATGGGGTGTCACAACTCTTTCGGTAAGCAATTTCAACCAGCAAATAGGGTTCTTTCCTGCATCTCATGGAATTCCCAATCCCGGCTCCTTGCTGAATCCCGGAAATCCACGGAATACTGAATTCCCCCTGCAAAAGGTTAACCATTTTAAGGTAACATCCAATACAAATATTCTCAGGGGTTCTGACAGAATTGAACTGGATGTGGGCTTTCAACAAAACCACAGACAAGAGTTGAATCCGCCTCACGTGCACGGAGCAGGACCCCTCCCTGAGGGTTTTGTTGAACTTGAGTTAATATTGAATACAATATCATCAAATCTCAAATACCATAATCGTGTTTCAGAAAGCCAATCCTTCATTTATGGGCTAAGTGCAAATTACCAGGATAACAGAAGGGGCGGTTACAACTTTTTATTGCCGGATTACAAATATGCTGAGGCAGGCTTTTTCGCAATCTCACAAACCAAATTTAATAGTCAGTTATTTTTTAACGGGGGTATAAGAGCCGATGCAGCACGTGTGGATATTACAGGCTTTATGGAGCCTGTATGGCAAGATAGTGAAACTATATCAGGATACAGGGAGCGAACTCCCGATCTGCAAAGAAATTTTTTCAATATTGCCTTTTCAGGCGGGCTTTCATGGATGCCTGCCAGAGAATTTAATATGAAGGTAAACCT
>JAHYJP010000152.1 GCA_019429055.1 Bacteroidales bacterium | reverse complement strand
CATCCGCAGCATCAGGAAACTATAACTTTGAGCTGAATAAACAGTTTGAGTCAACAGTCCTCAATGATTTCGGTTTGGAAAATCATATGATTCAATCACCGCCACCCTTCCCTTTCGGAAAAACTCCGGAAGACAGCCTGAAATGCCGCGATAACATCTCATTGTATTCAGAGCATTACGGTCATCGGAATTTCCAGATGGCTTATGAGCCATGGAGAGAAGTTTTTCTGAATTGCCCCGGAGCTCAACAGAATACATTTATCCGCGGGCTTGTACTGGTAAGAATGAAGCTCAATGAAGAAACTGACCCACTGAGACGTGAAGCCTGGATTGACACCCTGATGATGGTTTATGACAAACGCATCATTTACTGGGGACACAATCCAGCATCAAGGGAAGGACTTGTAACCGGCCGCAAAGCGGTGGAATTATCTCAGCTGAGACCTAACAATATCCAAGAAGTTTATGAAATGACAAGCAGGGCTGTTGAACTTGAAAAGAAAAATACCCAGGCCGACGTCCTTCTCGTTCATATGCAAAGCCTTGTAAGACTGGTTGATGCAGGACTAAAAAATACAGAGGAAGTTTTGTTGGTTTATGATGAAGTAATGAATATAATTGATCATAATCTTGAGCATAATGCGCAGGACCGGGAATATTATGAGCCTGCAAAAACCCGCGTAGATAATATGTTTGAGCCTTTTGCCAGTTGCGAAAATATTGTAAGCCTTTTTACCCCGCGTTTTCAGAATAATCCCGAGGATATTGATCTCCTGGAAAGGATTACCTCCATGTTGAGTAACTCCGGATGCACCGAAGAAACCTTGTTTTACAATGCTACCAACAATCTTCACCGTTTAAAGCCGGGTGCTGAATCCGCTTTTCTCATGGGACGGTTGGAAAGCAATGCACAAAGACACGAAAAAGCAATCGAATATTTTGATCAGGCTGTAAAACTTTACGAAAGCGATCGCGATAAATTCAGGGCATTAATGCTCATGGCCGATATCTCTTTCCGCAACCTTCGTCAGTTCAGCCGTGCCAGGAATTATGCCCTTCAGGCATCAGCCCTGGATCCGGAAAATGGCCGCCCCTACCTTCTTATCGGAGAAATGTATGCTGCAACCGCCAGTGACTGCGGAGATAATGAGCTTACCAAAAATGTGGCTTACTGGGCTGCAGTTGATAAATTTACACAAGCCCGCAATGTGGATCAGGATCCTGCCGTTCAGGAAAGGGCTACCCAGTTGATCAATACATACAGGCAATATTTTCCTAATGTGGAAACTACGTTTATGTACGGCCTTAGCGAAGGTGATGTATACCAGGTTGAATGCTGGATAAACGAAATGACAAGGGTACGATCAAGAAGGTAAAATATCTGACTGGTAAATTTGATTCAACCGTTCTTATTATGCTCTTTATTAATTAAATGACCTTTCAGCTTTTTGTGTTAACTTTGCATAGAAATCAACATCTTATCTGAGTGGCTATCTGGATTATCATTTTACTGAGTCTTTTATTTTCCGCCTTTTTCTCAGGCATGGAAATTGCCTACATCACAGCCAACAAGCTGAAGGTAGAAGTTGATAAAAAAAGCGGCGGATTTTCAGCGCGTATTCTTTCCCGTTTTACCAAATCCGATTCTGGCTTTATTTCAACCATGCTTGTGGGAAACAATATTTCTCTTGTAATTTATGGTATTGCAATCGCTGTGGTGCTGGAAAGGTTTTTATTGCAAGCTTTCCCTCCCGGGTTTCAGAATGATTTCACCATTCTTCTTACCCAAACAATTATTTCCTCTCTGGTTATTTTGTTTTTTGCAGAATTCATTCCTAAAACCTTATTCCGTATCAATGCCAATTCCATACTCAATTTTTTTGCCTTTCCGCTTATCATCATCTATTATCTATTTTATCCCCTTGTTTTCATTACATTGGGAATTTCTGAGTTTATTCTGGAAAAAATCTTTAAACAAAAATTACCTGATAAACCCAAATCGTTTGATAGTGTTGATATAAACGACTTCCTGCAGGAATTTGGCGAAAGCGATGTTCACGATAACCGCGAAAGTATAGAAATGCAGATTTTCAGAAATGCCATTGAGTTTCCTGAGATCAAACTTCGTGAAAGCATGATACCCCGTACCGAAATCGTTGCTTTGGATGAAAATGAAAGCCTGGATACTTTTCGTAAAAAATTTTCGGAAAAAGGTCTTTCAAAAATTTTAATTTTCAGTAAAAATATCGACAATATTGTGGGTTACGTTCATGCTTTTGATTTTTTTAAAAAACCGAAAGATATAAAAAGTATAATCCGGCCTATTATGCTGGTACCTGAAACCATGCATATTAATAAACTCATGCAAAGCTTTATTCAACAAAGAAAAAGTATTGCTGTTG
The DNA here is from genome assembly GCA_019429055.1 of Bacteroidales bacterium. Taxonomy (GTDB): domain Bacteria; phylum Bacteroidota; class Bacteroidia; order Bacteroidales; family UBA7960; genus SKVR01. The sequence goes on along the minus strand of JAHYJP010000152.1, from coordinate 7,169 downwards.
TGGTTGATGAGTTTGGCGGTACGGCAGGTCTTATTACCATTGAAGATATCATGGAAGAAATCTTTGGTGAAATTGATGATGAATACGATACGGATGATTTTATTGAAAGAAAAATCAGCGATACGGAGTATATCTTTTCTGCCCGCCTTGAAATAGACTATCTGAACGAAAAATATAATTTCCACCTTCCTGAATCGGATGAATATGAAACCCTGGGAGGGCTCATCATAAATCATCACGAGAGCATCCCTTCAAAAAACCAGGAAATAATTCTTAAAAATTACAATTTTAAGATTGTACAGGTTAGCGAAAAACGAATCGAGCAGGTTCAGTTAAGAATTCTGGAGGAATAAAGAACCCATCTTAATCCACAAAAATCATCACATTTTGTCATACTTATAAATTATTTAAACTGGCAATCAAAGGTTTTAAAAATTGTTATACATTTGCAGTTCGATTTAAAACAAGTAAAATACAGATAAAGAATCAATAAAAATTATGGCTGTTATAGGAAAAATCAGAAGTTATTCCGGATTACTGATTGCTGTTATCGGTATCGCTTTGGCCGCTTTTGTGCTGGGCGACTTCATGGGTTACGGACCCACCGGCGCCCAGAATCTCGAAGTGGGCATTGTGGGCAAAAGTAAGATCATCTACCCCGAATTTGAAAGCAGGGTTGCACAGCAGGTGGAAAACTGGCGTCAGCAAACAGGCAATCAAACCATTGGACAAAGAGAAGCATTTCAGATCAGGCAACAGGTTTGGAACCAGATGCTCAGAGAAGTTTTGCTCAGCAAAGAATTTGAAAGTCTGGGGCTGGAAATATCGCCCGACGAGCTCACTGATCTTATCATAGGCAGAAATCCACATCCATCTATTATCCAGAGTTTTTCCAATCCCGTTGACGGTTCATTTGACCCGCAAATGGTAATTGAATTTATTCAGAACCTGGATTTTATGGACCCATCCATGCAAAACCAATGGTTTATGCTTGAAGAGTTTATCAAGCAGCAAAGAAAGGAAACCAAGTACCATAATATGATCAGCAAAGGTTTTTATGTGCCCGAAGTACTTGCAAGTATTGACTTTCAGAATAAAAATGCCACGGCCGATATCAGAGTGGCACTCAAAAGATTTACTGAAATTGATGACACATTGGTAACAGTAACGGATCGTGACCTTCGGAATGCTTATAATGAACATAAAAATCAGTTCAGACGTGAAGCATCAAGAGATCTTGAATACGTCGTTTTCCCTGTATTCCCGTCAGAGCAGGACAGGGATATCATAAGACAGGAAACCGAAAGACTCAAAGCTGAATTAGAGAATACTGACGATTTTGTTTCTTTCATCAATGTGAATTCGGATCAGCGTTTTGACCCCCGTTACTACGGGCGCGGTGAGCTTTCACCGGAAATTGACGAACTGATGTTCGATGCAGAACCCGGAACCATTTACGGACCTTATGAAGAAGGAAATGCATTTGTGGTAGCAAAACTTCAGGATGTACAGTTTCGTCCCGATTCCATGCGTGCATCACACATACTCATTGCGCACCAGATGTCAATGTCTGCCGGACCTGAAACTACCCTCACCAGAGATCAGGCACAGCAAAAGGCCGATAGCATTCTTACAGTGGTGAGAAGAAATCCCGCCAGGTTCGGACAACTGGCAGTTGAACTTTCCGACGACCCATCTGCATTTACCAACCAGGGCGATCTTGACTGGTTTCCGGATGGCGCCATGGTACAGCCTTTCAATGAAGCCGTTATCAGTACTCCGGTAAATAGATTTACCGTTGCTGAATCCGACTTCGGTTTCCACGTAATTCATGTTACCGGTAAATCTGCTCCCACAAGGAAAGTACAGGTAGCAAAACTGGTTCGTAATATTGAATACAGTAATCAGACTTATCAAAGAGTATACGGGCAGGCAAGTGCATTTGCTTCGATGTTAAGAGAAAAGAAAGATTTTGATGAGGCTGTTGAAGAGCAAGGACTGGCCAAGCGTGTAGTAGATAATATACGACCCATGGATAACGCTATCCCCGGCATCGAAAACCCAAGGGGTATCATTCAATGGGCATTTGCAGAACGCACCGGCTTGGGTGATCATTCACAGATCTTTGACCTTGAAGGCAGATTTGTTATTGCACGGGTTACCAAAGTGAGAGAAGAAGGTATTCCTCAACTGGATGAAATCCGCGACGAGATAAGGGATATTGCCATTCGTGAGAAAAAAGCAGAAATGCTTACCGTTCAGTTTACAGAAGCTCAGGGTAATAATCTCGAAGAAGTTGCTGCCAACCTTGGTATTGAAGCAAGACTGGTGGAAAACATTCGGTTCAATCAAAGTAATCTTCAGGGGTTCGGTAATGAACCCGCTGTAATTGGTGCTGCTTTTGCCATTGAGCCAGGCAGTCGCCCAAGTCCGGTAAAAGGCAATGCCGGCGTATATATGGTTGAGGTGATTGAACGCGTTGAAGCTGTTGAACCCCAAACATGGGCTAATCAACAAACTCAACTTAAAAATGCTTTCCGCAACAGGGTTCCCAACGAAACCTTCAGGGCCATCGAACAAAGCGCCGATGTGGAAGACAACCGTCACAGATTTTATTAAAAAAATATTCCCTTTTGTAAAACCCGCTTTAGCAATAAGGCGGGTTTTTTTGTACATTAGCCTTTCGGTTAATGAATAAAACTTCTTATTCTTATTCTTATTCTTAATCTCAATCTAAACCTTAACCTTCACATGCCATGCAAATGACCCAGTCCCACTTGAAAACACTCATGATAGACACTTCAAACGGTTTCTATAAAATTCTGCGTTATGAGATAGGAAATTTCTGGGGTCCGGTAGATCTTGGAGTTCATCTGGCTAAAAAATACGATAGCCTTAATATAGGTACAGGACTGCTGGCCGGATCCATCTTTCCGGGGTCGAATAGGCTAATATTCAACGGATTAAGCCCAAGCTGGCATGGCTTTTATATTTCATCCATGGGTGGTGCCGGTCTCGTATTCGATGATCTGGGGTTGAATATGGTTTCCATTACCGGCAAAGCATCTTCACCTTCTGTTATTTACCTGAACCGGGTGCACGGTGAAGAGATAGAAGTTGAAATTGTTCCTGTTCATATTCACGACATATGGGAAAAAGGTCGTAAAGGGGTATATTCAATGATGCAACATACCCTTGATATGTTTCGCGATCGTTATGAAAACGACCCCCGTGTGCTGGCAACCGGACCCGCATCTTTATATACTGATTTCGGTGCCATAGGATCAGCACCCATTCGCAAGGGGGAAGTTACCTATATTGACTGCTGGGCAGGGCGCGGAGGATTTGGCACAAAGCTCCTTCAGCAGCATGGTATTGCAGCCATCATTTACGGCGGCACACACATTGATGAGGACTTTCGCGATCGCAATGTGGCAGATTCCTGGTTTCAGGATCGATACCAGAAAAAACTGGCCGCCAAAGACATGGAAATCACCACCAAATACCGCTACGACCCGGCCTTTAATACCGGGGGAACCTTTGGTGTCAACTATGCTACCATACAGGATTACATTATTGCTTTCAACTACAGAACCATTTACTGGAGTGATGAAGAAAGACTCAAGCTGCACAAGGATTTCGTACTGAATCATTACCTGAAACAATTCAACGAAGAAACCATTATTCCCAAACAGCAAAAGACCTGCGGCGAACCCTGTGCTGCCGTTTGCAAAAAACTTAACAACCACTATAAAAAAGATTATGAGCCCTACCAAACCATGGGACCTTTGTGTGGTATTTTTGATCAAAGGGCTGCAGAACTGGTAAATCAAAAAGCCGATTCACTGGGATTTGATGCCATTTCTGTGGGTGGTGTGCTGGCCTGGCTGATGGATTGTATTACTGACGATCTCATCAAACCGGAGGAACTTGGTTTATCTGAAAAACCCCGGTGGAATATGGAAAACTTCAGGTTGGTGGAAGACTCCATGCATAACGCACAAATTGCCATGGACCTGCTCGATGAAATTGCTAAAGAGGATAGCCGCATAAATCTCATGGAAGGAGCCAGAAAATACGCACGAAACCTGGCTCGTACGAAAGGTGTTGAAGTTTTGAACCGGTTTGTCTATAATGCTTTTGCCCGACATGGCTGGATGGTCCCCAATCAATACTGGACACCCGGTGTGCTCAGTCCCATGGGCATCATGGGAAAATACTACAACGACTACGGAAAAGCGTTCATTTCACCCCGCGAACTGGGCCGCCGAAATGCTCAAAGAATGGTTAAAGAGCTGATGCTCGACAACACCGGTATCTGCCGATTTCACCGGGCGTGGGCCGAGGATATTATGCCCGATATCATTGACAAACTCTTTGGCCGGAAAGAAATATTTCTGCGCTCCATATCGCTTACCGCCAGTCGTATTAACAGCCGCAATGCAGGAATTTTCTGGGAAAGCAAAAGAAACATTGATTATGTGCATACCTTCCTGAAAAAGAAGGCTTTGGCGGGAGATGATAGTCCGGAGCTTAAAATCTGGCTTGATAAATTCAATGAAAATGCTAAAAATGCTGCAATTGATTTCTGGTACGAAATACATAAAGGAGTGCATGAATCTTTGCGAGAATTTCCCGATTAAACGGTAATTTATTACTCTCTGTTTTATTTTTGAAAAAACCTGCCTGAAAATTTTCAGGCAGGTTTTTTTTAATGACCCATTGATTCTTTCCTTTAAAATACTGTTTACATGATATTTAAGGTTGTAATCACAAGAAAAATTAATTATTTCTTAAAATAATAAAAACGGTTTAGTGTGTAATTTTTAAATTTTTTTCATATATTCGTACTCACCCTTGACCAAAGCTGATATTAGACCGACAAAAAGCCAAAAAACCAAAACCGGATAAAAATCTGTACCAAGTACATAAAGCGTCTGATATTGAAATCAACACATTGTTTAACCTTTAAAAAAAGGAGGCCACATGAGGAGAATTTTTCACCCACCCTAATTGAATTGCATCCTGCAATTTTTTTTACAGGAAATTTTTTGAAGAGAATTACAGTTACAAACCAAAAATCAAATTTTTATGAAAAAAACAATACCTTGGGCCATAACGTGGTTTATGGCTCTTATGCTTGTCTTCAGTGTGAATAGCTGGGGACAGGAGCAAATCATTTATACGGTAGGCTTTGAAGCTGATGAAGATTTTACAGCAGGAACTGTGTATAACAATACAACCATTAAATATGATGGGCCTGCTGCTCAACAGTGGGGAACCTACTACGGAACAGCATCTACTACTGGAGCAATTGCAGGGAGTCAATCCATGCAAATGCGTTGGTACACTGCGGCTGTAGAAAACCTTGGTTATACATTCACAGATTTTGACCTTAATAATGTAACAAAGGTTGACTTTCTTGCTTCCAGTACAGGTGATATAAATGTGAATGTCAGTTACTCCATTGATGGAGGTAATACTTTTATTGGAGATGAAATTATTTTAATTACTGGCACTGAAACCTATACTTACGACATCAGTGAAACTGGAGAATTTGATAATGTTAGAATTAAATTTACAGTTTCTTTACCTGATCCTATTCCAACCGGAACTTCCCGATTATACATCGATGACGTTGTTGTATACGGTATAGTTGATGAAAATCAAGTTGCCACACCGTTAATAACACCCAATGGTGGAACATTTTATGATGATGTGGACGTAACTATTACTACAACTACCGACAATGCTACCATTTATTACAGCACTGTAGCCAATGATGGCCCCTGGATCGAATATACAGGCCCGGTTACTGTTACTGAAACTACTACTCTGTATGCTTATGCTACTGCGGCTGATCTGGACGACAGTAATGTTGCTACTGCAACATTTAACTTCCCAACTGTAGTTGATGTGGCTGATGTGGCCACATTAAGAGCAGGAAATACAGATGGAACAATTTACCGTCTTACTGCTGAAGCGGTTCTTACCTACCAACAAAGCTTCCGAAACCAGAAGTTCATCCAGGATGCCACTGCAGGTATCATGATTGACGACAATGGGGGCGTAATTACCACTGCTTATGACGTTTACGACGGAATTACAGGCATTATCGGAACTGTTAGTGTTTTCGGTAATATGGTACAATTTGTTCCGGCAACAGACCCGGGAGCAGCTAATTCTGCATTAAATGATATAGATCCTTTGGTTATTAGCCTGCAGGAGTTTAATGATAACTTCATGGACTATCAATCCAGACTGGTAACTATTGAAAATGTTTCCTTTGATGTAGCAGATGGAACAAATTTTGCCAACGGTACTGTATATGACATTACTGATGGAACTATCAATGCTGAATTCAGGACAACATTTTTTGGTGTTGATTACATCGGTGAGCCCATTCCTTCAGGAAACTGGAACATTACAGGTTTACCAAACTCCAGAAGTGAAGGTGACTTCATGACAGCCCGTAACCTGGCAGACTTTGAAGAGTATGTAGAAGAGCCAGATTTCACAATATCGGAAATCCCATATACTGAGGATTTTGAAGGTGTCACTGTCCCGAACTTGCCCGATGGGTGGGGAGCGATCGGTAATGTTGTAACTTTTGATGGAACCACAAACATTGGTGGTACGACATTGGAGTATCCAGCAGGGATACTTGGCGATGATCATCGCATAGCAATCCTTCCTGAAATTGCAGCAGGGATTGACATCGCAACGCTTGAACTCTCACTCAATGCTTACTCTACCCCCGTTGTGGGTGCGACAATAGAAGTCGGATTCATGACCGATCCTGCCGATCCGGCCACTTTTACCCTTGTTGAAACCATCGTTCTTCCTGGTGAAGGAGTGGTAACCGAAGAAGTTATCAGTCTGGCAGCGTTCACTGACGGTGACGGCCGCAGAATTGCTCTGAAAGCCGATTCACCTTCCAATTGGAATCGGATGTTTGTTGGATATGTCAACCTTTCCGAAGCCGAAGAAGAACCCGAACTAGCCCGCGCGCAATTTATACATAACTCTGCAGACCTGGCTGCTACCAGTGTGGATGTGTTTGTAAACGGTGAATTATTCTATGGTGCCTTCGATTTCAGAACAGCTACTCCTTTTGTAGATGTTCCTGCTGAAGTGGTACTTACCATTGACGTTGCACCCGCCGGTGC
>JAHYJP010000151.1 GCA_019429055.1 Bacteroidales bacterium | reverse complement strand
ATACACCGTATTTAGCAGTGAAAGAACTTCGGTTTCGGTTTTCTTTGCACAGGGCCATGGGCTCTCTTCGATGATCAGTTCGGCCGAGAAAATAAAGCCTTCGCTGGTCCACGTATCGGCCCATATCCCAATCCAGAAATCGCCTTCAAGTAAGGACATCCTGTCTGTTATGTCCACTTCCCAGGTTACTTCCTCTTCCCAGTGGGGAATATAAACCGGTCTGCGTTTGCGCGTCCTTTCGCTGATGGCGCCAAAGGGGGTCATAAAACGCATGAGTTCAAAAGTGGGGACAAAATTACCGTCGGCCACAATCCCTCTGAAACCTTCAACAGATTCACCGGATTCAGGGAACTGATGCTCTCCGTTGAAAATGGTGAGAATGTTTTTCTCCTGGCTTGCCGGAATTATAAAACATGAGCCCGATTTATCCCATGGGTCACCACCTGATGAAAAGGTGATCCTGAGGGTTGCCTTTACTTCTCTCTGGTAAACAGGAAGATTTACTTTTCGTAAAAGAATTCTTCCATCCATTATCCTCACTAAACCGGTTGAGTTTAAATCAACGGGGCCATCGTACTTACCGGGACTGAAATGAACCGGTTCCTGTTCAAACAATATGATATGGCGGCTTCCCATCTCTTTAAGTTCTGTTTGGCAGGAAGTTACGATAACTGCCAAAATCAAAAAATAAAAAATTCGTTTCATAAATCTGAGTTAAAATTCTTTACCAATCTTTTTATTCCGGTGGTATTTTTGATAGTCAGGTTAGTCATATTCCTGACAAAAATAAATTTATTTTACTATTTTGGCTAAATCGTTTTAGGAAATTTTTATATTTGCACCTGACACAATTAAGCTATGACGAAAAAAGTAACTATTGCAGATATTGCAAAAAGTTTGGGTGTATCCAAAACACTTGTCTCTCTTGTTATTAATAACAAAGGAAATGCCCATGGGATCAGCCCTGATACCCAGAAGAAAGTCCACGCAAAGATAAAGGAAATGAAGTATGAACCCAATATATTTGCCAGGGGGTTCAGAACCGGAAAAACCAATACCATAGGTTTGATTGTTTCGGATATTTCCAACCGTTTTTACTCGCGCATTGCCCGAAATATTGAGGATGCCGCCTGGAAACATGGTTATAGTGTGGTAATTTGCAGTACCGAGGAAAATGTAGAAAAAGAGAAGCAACAGATCCGTTTGCTTCGCGAGCGAAAAGTTGACGGTCTTATTATTTCCTCTTCCCAGGATAACGCCGGTTTTTTTAATAAACTTGTTGAGGCGGGCATGCCGCACGTACTGATTGACCGTACTTTCAACGGAATGAAATCTTCCAATGTGTCGGTTGATAACTTTGGCGGAGCCCGTATGGCGGCCAGGCATTTGCTCACCCAGGGAATAAGCCGGATCGCCATGATATCCATTACTCCTGAACATATCTCATCTGTCCATGACCGAATTCAGGGGTTTCAATCAGCTCTTTCAGAAGCAGGGGTGTCAATTCCACCTGAATGGCATATCAAAGCACCTTTCAATACCATTGAAGATGCCATAAAAGAAAACCTTCAGAAGTTCTATCAAACCGGAGATATGCCTGAGGCCATCTTTGCTATGAACAATAATCTTACATCAACATGCCTGCAATATTTGCGTAAGCTCTCAGTAAAAATTCCGGATGAGGTTGCACTCATTGGCTTTGATGATGTTTTGTATTTTGGTTTTACCCAGCCTTCCATATCAGCTATTGAGCAGCCCATTGAAAGGATAAGTGAGAAAGCTTTTGATCTGTTGTTGAAACAACTTAAAAAAACCCGGATACCTCCTCATGAACGTTCGGTTTTTTTACCTGTAGATATAATCATCAGAGAATCATCTGTTAAACCAGTTTAACATTTTAATTATGGTAAAAAATAAATCATTCCCGATTTTTTTAGCTTTCCTGGCCATGGGCTTTGGAGATGCAGTAGGCCCTTTTGTAGGTCTAGCAAAGAAACAGTTTGAACTTTCCAACTTCGAAGCCCAGTCCATTGCCTTTATGGGATTTGTTATGTTTGGTTTGCTGTCGGTTCCCATAGGTCTTTTTCAGGATCGCAAAGGGAAGAAATTTGTGTTGATGATGGGTCTGGCAATCGCTCTTGCAGGTCTGGTGATTCCATTGTTCGGGCTTTCCAATTATGGTTTGTTCCTTCTCACCATACTTTTACTGGGAGCAGGGGCAAGCATTCTGCAGGTAGCAGGAAACCCGATTATGCGCGATGTTTCTCCTCCCGGAAAATACGCCCGTAACCTGACTTTAGGCCAGTTTATTAAGGCCATCGGTTCACTCTCGGGTTCATTGATACCTTTTGCTGCAGCCAAATGGTTTGGCCTTGACTGGATGATTCTTTTTCCTATTTACTCTTCAGCCATAGTTATAACGCTGGTTGTTATAGGGTTTACACGGATTAACGAACAGAGATTCGATAATGTAGCTCCGGCTACATTCAAATCATGTTTTTCATTACTTAACCACCGGTTTATTCTGATGATGGTTCTGGGTATTTTCCTTTATGTGGGAGCTGAGGTGTCTATAAGTTCAGGAGTGCCAATTTTGCTGAACAATAAATTTGGAATTGATCTCGAAACCTTTGGGTTGTTAGGAAATGCCTTTTTCTTTATTGCAATTATTACGGGTAGGTTTGCCGGTTCAGTGGTATTAAATTGGCTGGAAGCACGGAAATTTTTCCTGCTTACGGTTTTCATGTCTATTGCAGGTTTAGCACTTATGTTTACCAACTACCAGACGCTTGTTATTATAGGGATCTTCTTTACCGGGCTGGGATTTGCCAATGTATTCCCGCTGATCTTCTCCATTACCGTGGATTCATTGCCTGAACGAAGTAACGAGATTTCCGGATTAATGGTTACTGCCATAGTGGGTGGTGCTATAATTCCTCCCATTATGGGTGCTGTTGCCGACCTTACAAGTGTTGGTTTTGCGCTGATAGTTCCGCTTCTGGCTGTACTTTATGTTGCATACCTGGCCATTTATGTCAGTCGTATTAAAAATATTCAACAATGATGATGAAATCTGATAATCAGCCTGTGGTAATGACTCTTGATGCGGGGGGAACTAATTTTGTGTTTTCTGCGGTAAAGGCTGGCAATGAGATTGTCAGTCCGGTCAGACTGCCCTCACATGCAGCTGATCTTGAATTGTGTCTGAAAAATATTATCAAAGGCTTTGAAGCCATAGAAAAACAACTTTCTGAAAAACCTGATGCCATCAGCTTTGCTTTTCCCGGTCCTGCTGACTATGTTAACGGTATTATCGGCGACCTGGGTAATCTCCCCGGATTCCGGGGTGGTGTGGCACTGGGACCCATGCTGGAAGATCACTTCCGACTCCCTGTGTTTATTAATAATGACGGAGATCTCTTTGCCTATGGTGAAGCCATGCATGGCATGTTACCTGCTCTCAATGAAAAACTTCGTAAGGCAGGAAGTGCAAAACAATATCATAATCTTATTGGGATTACCCTGGGCACAGGATTTGGCGGCGGACTGGTACGTAACAATGATCTGATCATTGGCGACAATGGTGCTGCAGGAGAGGTATGGTTGCTGAGAAATCCTTTCAACGATAAAACCTTTGCTGAGGAAAATATCAGTGCCCGCGCCATTACCAATGAGTATTATGCCTTATCCGGCATCAATAGCAATGGTATGGCTCCGCTGGATGTGTTTCAGATAGCCAATGGCCAGAAAGATGGGAATCGTGATGCAGCTATTGAATCATTTAATAAGTTTGGAAGGGCTTTGGGTATGGCACTTGCTGAAATTGTTACCCTTATGGATTCTCCGGTGGTTATTGGAGGTGGATTGGCCAATGCATGGGAACTTTTTTTCCCCGAAATGCTGAGGGAAATGAATGGATACCTTATAAACGGCGCCGGAAATAATATTTCAAGGCTTGTGATGAAGACATTTAACCTGGAAGATACAACAAGTTTTCAAAAGTTTGCTACCGGTGAAATGACGCGTATAAAAGTTCCCTTTTCTGAAAAAGAAATCAATTACGATCCGCAAAAAAGAATCGGGGTGGGTATTTCTCACCTGGGAGCCAGCAAAGCCATTTCTTTAGGTGCCTATGCTTTTGCGGTTCATGCAATTGGCAATAAGGGTTGAACGTTTAATAATATTTTTGGGGAAAGTTGATTTTCAGTTGAAAATTTTTTAATCCGGCAGAAGGGTAAGGTGTTTCAGTTTCTTAAATGAACTGAAACACCTTTTTTAAACTTAAGTCCTCAATCTTAACCTTAAGCTCATCCTTAGCTCACTATCGGTTTGCAAAGTGCAAATTATCAATCAAGAATGTGGCAGCAATAAAGTCTCCGTTGGCATCCACTGGATTCCATATAGCGAAAGGAATCCTCAATTGAATGAGATCAAGTCCTGAGAAATCGCTCAACGGAATGGCATATTCAACAAAGCCATTATAGAGCTCAGTACTTTCATAGTTAATGAGGAAAACGGCGGCATTGGTAGAAGGGCTTTCCAGCTTAACTTCGGCATCCACAATGTTTTCAGGCTTGTTGAGTGCGAATACAAGGTGTGAATAATTACTCAGATTTCTGGGTTGTTCCATCTCGAAGTAGGCTCCGCCCCAAGCGCCACCGGGGAAGTCAAATACCAGGCTCAGGTCTCCATCAACAGCGTTATCAGATGTGTCAATAATAGGTTCACCACCTCCACCAAAAGAAATTACTTCAATATTTCCCAGATCTTCAAAACCTTCCTTTATGGCGTGCTGGGCTATACCGGGTTCCAGATTCTGGCCAAGGGTCTCTTCTTCTATGTTGAGAACAGGTGGAAGAGGAGGATTAAATCCTTCTTTTTCGAAAACCCGCACATAATCCACATGCATACTTTGCGGAAAAGTAGTGGATTCATCAGGATAGCCCGGCCAGTAACCACCAACTGCAACATTAAGGATCAGGTAGTGGCTGCGGAGAAATTCCTTCATGTCATCTTCAATGGCCACTTCATGATATTTTACGTCATTTACCATAAAAGTCAAAGTTTCAGGTGTCCATTCCAGAGAAAAAACATGGTAAGTCTCACTGAAATCAGGTCCTGATACTTCATAGTATCCCTGACTTTCTCCTTTCCGGTTATCACCATCCACATAATGAATGGTGCCGTAAATTTTGGTGGGCTCATGTCCCAGCATTTCCATAATATCAATCTCACCAGAACCTGGCCAGTCAACTACATCGAGGTTATCGCCCAGTGTCCATATGGCAGGCCATATGCCTTGTCCTTTGGGTAGTTTTGCCCTTACGTCAATTCTTCCGAACCGCATACTGAAAAGGCCGTTTGTGGTAAGTTTAGCAGATGTGTAATCATTTTCTCCATTCTTAACAGCATTAATGATCAAGGCCGATACATCACCATCCTGATCTACCCTGGCGTTTACGTCGTTAGTTGTATAAATTTGTAATTCATTGTTGCCCCATCCTGAAGGCAAACCAAAATCAGTTCCGTCACCTGTCTCGAATGTCCATTTTGTTAGGTCAATCTGACCATCATTAAATTCATCATTCCATACAAGTACATAACCATCCGGAGTTTCAATCTGGTCAATGGGTTCTGTATCGTTATCACTGCAAGAATAAACGGCAATTGCAAAAATTGCCGGCAAAAAGATTCTTAATATTTCTTTCATTTTTTTAGTGTTTAAGTTCAACTTTTAAAAATAGGTTCAAGAAAAAATATTCACAACTCAAAGATTTCATCTAAAATACATCGATGGACATATTTAGTACATCATGAATACATCAGGTATCATTAACCCGATTGTTTTCGGACATGATAATTAACAACGAATTTTGACCCTTATAAAGTGTATTAAACTTTTACATGGAGTGTTTTCCATCAGAATCATCAGTTTTATTTAATTTTACTTTATTTCCCAAAATTAATTTTTATCCTATGAAGACAACTCATATCCGGTTAATTATTCTGCTTATGATGAGTTCCAATCTGATTTTAGCACAAAAACCATCTATCATTCCCGAACCTGCCATCTGGGAAAACAAACGGGGTAATTTTAGTTTCAGTGGCAATACTGATTTGTTTGTTCCAAAAGGAGATGATCAAATGATGTCGAATGCCAATTTTCTGAAAATGTATCTGGAGCGAATCCCCAATGTTAATATACAGATTCGATATTATCAGCAGGGACAGGATCTGCCTGCACGCGGTATAGTGCTGGCAGTGGATCCACGAAGCAATACTCCTGAGCGCTACGTAATGGGTGTTACATCTCGAAGGATTCTCATTACCGGCGATGATTTCAGAGGTGTGTTTTATGGAATTCAAAGTCTTCGGCAACTTTTGCCGGCTGAACTGGAGCAACCCGCACTGGCTTCGCAGTTGCGCAATGTAAGAGTTTCAAATATTTACATTGAAGACTACCCCCGGTTTCCATACCGAGGAATGCACCTGGATGTGGCCCGTCATTTTTTCGATGTGGATTTCATCAAAAAATACATTGATCTGATGGTGCTTCATAAGATGAATACATTTCACTGGCACCTTACTGAAGACCAGGGCTGGCGAATAGAAATAAAGAAGTATCCGCTGCTTACTGAAATAGGAGCGTGGCGCAAGGAAACGCTTATCGGTCATGGTGGTCGTCCGCCGTTTGAGTATGATGGAAAACGTTATGGTGGATACTATACCCAGGATGATGTGCGTGAAATCGTTGCATACGCCGCAGATCGTCATATTACTGTTATTCCCGAAATAGAAATGCCCGGGCATGCCACTGCAGCCCTTGCAGCGTATCCTCATTTGGGCTGTACAGGCGGACCCTATGAAGTAATTACCCGCTGGGGCGTTTTTGAAGATGTTTTCTGTGCCGGCAATGATGATGTTTTCGAATTTCTTGAAAATGTGCTTTTGGAAGTGATTGAATTGTTTCCATCACAATACATCCATATCGGTGGCGATGAATGCCCTAAAACCCGCTGGAAAGAATGCCCCAAATGCCAGGCGCGCATTCAGGAGGAAGGCCTGGCTGATGAATATGAACTGCAGAGCTATTTCATCAGAAGGATTGAAAAATTCTTGCTTAGCAAAGGTCGTAATATCATTGGCTGGGATGAGATACTGGAAGGCGGACTTGCTCCTGAGGCAACCGTTATGTCATGGCGTGGCGTAAGAGGTGGTATTGAAGCCGCACAAATGGGACATGATGTGATCATGACCCCGACAAGTCACTGCTATTTCGATTACTACCAGGCTGACCCCGAAAGTCAACCTTTAGGCATAGGAGGTTACCTGCCCCTGAGCAGGGTTTATGAGTTTAACCCGAACCCCCTGGACCTTACAGAAGAGCAGGCCAAACATATATTGGGCGGCCAGGGTAATGTATGGACAGAATATATGAAAACCTCCGACCACGTTGAATACATGGCTTATCCACGTGCAATAGCACTGGCAGAAGTATTATGGACCCCAAACCGGAAACATGATTTTGATGATTTCACACAAAGACTAAATCACCACTTTAAGAGACTTGATGCGCTGGGGGTTAATTATTTCAGGGAATAGATGGAGTATAGGTTATTGGGTTATTAAGTTAAAAGGTTATCGAAGCGAAGTGAAGATCCCCAGGGCGATTAGCGATTCGGGATTAAGTTTTCGCAGCAACATAAAGATGTTGTAATAAAAAAATCCCGGATGAACTTTCAATTTCATCCGGGATTTTCATTGCTCGTTTTTATAAAATCAGTTTCTTACATTTCTTTCTCTGGTCCACGCAGTGGAGCGCCCCATGAAGCGCATTCCCATTACAAATCCTTTGATTTTGAGTGTGTTGTTATCATCAAGCCACATGTAAGCATCATAGGTTTTTCCATTTTCGGGGTCATAAATGGTACCATTTTTCCATTCTTTAGCTTTGGCATCCCAATCAAAATCCTTAAGTAATTTTATGCCTTTAAGCGGCCTGCTTCTGAGGCTGGGCTCAGGGTTATCCTTATCGGTTTTTGGTCTCCCGTTTTCATCCAGTGGCTCATCCAACCAAACCAGTTTACCTTCATATTTGCCGGCTGAATTCTTGTAAATTTCAACCTGCGAGGTTTTTTTCTCAGTAAGCCATATGCCCACAACTCTGTCGGCTTGACTGTATGCATTCACCGCAAAGAATGCAATAAGCAGAAATGTAAAAATGATTTTGTGTCTCATAGAATTGTGTTTTGGTTTTGAAATTATTTATTTGACTATCATATATGATTAATCAACCTTAAACATACGTGTAAAATTACATAATTTCATTTTACGAAATGAAAAACTGCCCCGTAATTTGTTTTAATATCTTACTTCTCCTTAAAATCAACCCATTTATAGGGATTTCTTAAATTTGTGGTTCAGGATATCCTGAATTGAAGAACGCTAAACAGATTTTATGCAACAAACACATACTGAAACGTTTCTGGAAAAATTCAAAGATTCTTTTCAACAGGAAAAGCTGGTAAAACTGACCATCAGTAAACCCAGAGATAAAAACTCTGATCTGAAGAATATAATCATTGCTCCCGTGAAACTCAAAAAGGGGCTTTTGCTCAATTTTGTATATCGCTACACAACGCGCGATATTACTAAAAACTTTGATCTGAATGAGGCTACTGAAAAAATCCGGCAGGCAATGGAAAAGGATTTTTCCTTTGCGGATATGTACTCGGCAGAGGAAAACCTGAATCTCATGATTTCTCCTTCTGGTGCGGTAAAGCTGAAAACTCATGCGGTGATTGTTCCCGTGCCAGTTTCCTTTTCCCACGATCGGAAAAAGGAACGGTTACTTGATGCGAAAGATAGTATATTCCTTCGTGAACTGGGCGTTACCAACCATACCGGAGAAGTGAAGCATGATATGAAGGATAAATTTCTGCAGATCAATCGCTACCTTGAATTACTGCAACCGGAGATCAAACAGTTGCCGGCCACTGAAGTGCTGAAAATTGCTGATATGGGCTCCGGCAAGGGTTATCTCACCTTTGCCCTTTACGATTACCTGGTAAACAAAGAAGGAGTGGAGGTAGAAATGACCGGTGTGGAGTTTCGCGACGACCTGGTAAAAACCTGCAATGAAACTGCAATCAACTGTGGATTTGTAAACCTGGAATTCACCAAAGGTACTATTGAAGATGCAGAAATTGATGATCCGGATATCCTTATTGCCCTGCATGCCTGCGATACAGCTACCGACGAAGCAATTTACCGTGGCATTCGGGCAGATTCGTCGCTCATTGTTTGTGCACCTTGCTGCCATAAACAGATAAGGAAAGAATTATCCGTTACCAGCGAACTCAGTGCTGTTCTAAAACACGGCATCCTGGAAGAACGACAGGCCGAAATCATCACCGACGGACTGCGCGCTTTGATTATGGAAGCCCATGGATATAAAACAAAGGTTTTTGAATTCATCTCCACCGAACACACTCCCAAAAACCTGATGATCGTTGGAAGGAAAATTTCATCCGGTAAATCAGCCAGGGATAAGGCACTCAAAAATATTCAGAAGATCAAGGAAATGTTCGGGATAGGGGAGCATTATCTGGAGGGGCTTTTGAAAGATTTGATTT
>JAHYJP010000150.1 GCA_019429055.1 Bacteroidales bacterium | reverse complement strand
GGAGCAGATTGTATTACACAAAGTTCCCCGGATTGCAGTATATACTCCACCGCACAGTCTTCCCTGGGATGATGCTGTTACCCTTGCGCTAACTTATGCTGAAATTCCATACGATGCTATTTATGATGAGGAAGTACTTTCCGGAGTTTTGCCCTTATACGACTGGCTTCATGTTCATCACGAGGATTTTACCGGGCAATTCGGGAAATTCTGGGCTGCCTACCGCAATGCAGACTGGTACAGACGCGATGTGCAACTGGCTGAGGAACTTGCACGCAAGCTGGGTTTTAATCGTGTTGCCGACCTTAAACTGGCTGTAGCCAAAAGCATTCAGCAATTTGTTGCAGGTGGTGGCTACATGTTCGCCATGTGTTCAGCTCCTGAAAGTCTTGATATAACCCTTGCTGCCGAGGGGGTTGATATTGTTCATGAAGTTTTTGATGGCACACCCATGGACCCGGCTGCCCAGGAAAAACTTGATTTTTCCCGCACATTTGCTTTTCATAACTTTCAGATTGTTACCAATCCTTATGAATACGCAAAGTCTGATATTGATGTGCCTAAAACCGGCCGCGATCAGCGTACAGACTTTTTCAGCCTGTTCGAGTTTTCTGCCAAGTGGGATCCGGTTCCTACCATGCTGACACAAAACCACGAATCGCTGATCAAAGGATTTATGGGCCAAACCACAGCTTTTAAAAGGAATCTGGTCAAACCCACTGTTACTATCCTGGGTGAAACCCGGGCAAAGGATGAAGTAAGATATATTCACGGAAGTTTTGGCCAGGGAACATTTACTTTCTATGGAGGGCACGACCCCGAAGACTATCGCCATTTTGTAGGCGATCCGCCAACTGATCTTAATTTATTTACTAACTCGCCGGGTTACAGGCTGATCCTTAATAATGTTTTATTCCCCGCTGCCCGCAAGCAAAAACAAAAAACCTGATCACCATTCTTAATCTCAACCTTAACCTTATATTATCTTACTTCCTACGTTTGTAAGTTAAGAATGCAAAGGGGTAGGGGTTTTTTTCGTCTGGCTGAAATTCATCCCTTTCAACAAGCTCCCATTTTTCCGGATCGATATTGGGGAAAAAACTATCTCCTTCAAAATTGGCATACACCCTGGTCATAAAGATCCGTCGTGCATAATGAAGTCCAATTACCTGCCGGTAAATCTCTCCGCCACCGGCTACAAATACATCTGATTCTTCACGCACCTTGCAAATGGCATCTTTGAGGTCTGATGCTATTTCGCATCCTTCGGCTTTATAATCATTTTGCCTGGTAACAATAACAGTTCTGCGTCCGGGTAGTGCTTTGCCAATACTTTCGAAAGTTTTGCGTCCCATAATCAGGGTATGCCCCATGGTGAGTTCTTTGAAACGCTTTAAATCTGCAGGCAGATTCCACAATAGTTTATTGTCTCCTCCGATTACGTTATTATTGGCAACTGCCGCTATGAGTATTAATTTCATGTTTTGTGTTTTTGGTTTTATGAAAGTTGAATGTTTGGATTAAACAGCCACTTTTGCTTTTATGTGAGGGTGTGGGTCGTAACCATCCAGTTTAAAATCTTCGAATTTAAAATTAAAAATATTTTTTACTTCCGGATTAATCATCATTTTCGGGAGTGATCTTGGATCACGGCTTAATTGTAGTTTTGCCTGCTCAAGATGATTGGAGTAAAGATGTGCATCGCCGAAGGTGTGCACAAAATCACCGGGTTCCAGATCGCATACCTGTGCAATCATCATGGTAAACAGAGCGTAGGAAGCTATATTGAAAGGTACTCCCAGAAAAATATCAGCACTTCGCTGATACAACTGGCATGAAAGCTTTCCATCGGCCACATAAAACTGAAAAAGAATATGGCAGGGGGGCAAAGCCATCTTATCTATTTCACCCACATTCCAGGCGCTTACCATATGCCGGCGTGAATCGGGATTCGTCTTGATTTGATCTATCAGCCGACTGATCTGATCGATGGGGCCTGAAGCACTGTTCCAGCTTCGCCACTGGGCACCATAAACAGGGCCAAGGTTTCCGTTTTCGTCGGCCCACTCATCCCATATACTTACTCCATTTTCTTTTAGGTATCTGATATTGGTTTCGCCTTTCAGAAACCATAAAAGTTCATGTATGATAGATTTAAGATGAAGCTTTTTAGTTGTTACCAGGGGAAAACCTTCTGACAAGTTAAACCGCATCTGGTAACCAAAAACACTCAGGGTACCTGTTCCGGTGCGGTCTTCTTTTTTCACGCCGGTTTCGAGCACATGCTTCATCAATTGAAGGTATTGCTGCATAATATTTTGTATATTAATTATTTAGCTTGTATACATCGGAGTGTTCCGGCATATATTACACTGTATTCTGAAACCGTGTTTCTATGGCCAGGTTAATG
Organism: Bacteroidales bacterium; assembly: GCA_019429055.1. GTDB lineage: Bacteria > Bacteroidota > Bacteroidia > Bacteroidales > UBA7960 > SKVR01. The sequence goes on along the minus strand of JAHYJP010000150.1, from coordinate 7,230 downwards.
TACTCCGCAAATTGAACCGCCCAAAGTTATGCTATATGGGCTTCAAATGCAAGTTTAAAGTTCATGACCCTGGCAAGGTGTTTTGCACTGATTTATTGAGAATTATTAACAGATAAAAAATTATTTCGATAGGTAAAATCCATAAGTTTGACTGTTAAAACGGATTCAATTACAAATTGTAAGGTATTACTAAATGTTTGGTACTTTATTTGTGATGTTAATTGTTTACACCATTGGTTTGAAAATCAATTCAGGAAAATGTGCATGAGGAGCATTCCTTACATCATAAGCAAAAGTTTAATGCAAAGGATTATTACTGTAATTCTTGTCATTCAGGGATTATTGTTGCCTCTTACTGCGCAGACTCAGGACCGGCCTTTACCATTAAAAGGATTTGTAGTAGATGAAAGAGATTCTACGGCCATCCCCAACGTGCACATCATCAATTTAAACCGTGTTAAGGGAACTACATCCGGAAACGATGGTTCTTTTGGCATCCTGGTAAATCCCGGCGACAGCATCCTGTTTCAAGCCGTAGGATTTGTTAGCGATACATTGAAGATTACCACAGAAATGTTGGTTGGCAAGGAGAGGGTTATTGTACCGTTAATAGATAAAACCTACCAGCTTCCAACAGTAGACGTTTATCCCTGGGCAACTTTTACAGATTTTAAGTATGCATTTCTGAATTTTGAAGACCCTGAGTCCCCAATAAACCTTAACTTACCCCCTGTAGAATTTCAGCCTGAGCCTGGTGAAGGGGTAGGAATTGTTATTCCCGGTCCCATTACGGCATTGTATGATCATTTTAGCCGCAGGGGGCGCGAGTTGGCTAAATACCGGGAAGTTTCCGAGGAAACAGTATTGGCCAGAAGGGCATCAAGGGTGGTTAATCCCGAGATCGTAAAACGACTAACGGGAATTGAAAGTGAACAGGAGTACTATATCTTTCTTGATTTTTGCAATATAAGCGATGAATACATTGTAAGTACCCAGGAGTACCAGGTGTATCAAAGAATCCTGCAATGCTACAAGCAATATGCTGAATTGAAGTAAAAGAAAAAAATACTGATAGTCCTGCCTGTAAATCTATCCCAGTATCATACCAACTATTGTCGCACTCATCAGTCCGGCCAGTGTTCCACCAAGCAATGCACGCATACCAAACTGCGAAAGTAAAACCCTTCGTGTGGGTGCAAGTGAGCCAATTCCTCCAATCTGGATACCGATACTGGCAAAATTGGCAAAGCCACAAAGCATGTAAGTGGCCATGATTATGGATTTGGGATCAGCAAAAGCATCCATTTCTTTTAGTTCAGCCAGGCTTACATAACCGATAAATTCTGTCATTATGATTTTTTCGCCAAGCAGACGTCCTACCAGGGCTATATCAGGCAGGCTCACACCGATCAACCACATGATAGGAGCAAAGGTATAACCCAATATAAATTGAAGCGATAATTGCTGATACTGCCCGTTGGTTATTTCAGCAATTCTGGGGTTAAGATTAGTCCAGTCGCCAACCCAACCTACTATGAAGTTAAACATGGCTATGAAAGCAATGAAAACCAGAAGCATAGCTGCAACGTTGGCTGCAAGTTTGAGCCCTTCTCCGGTTCCGTTCGAAATGGCATCCAGAACGTTGCTGCCAATCCGGTCTTTGGAGATCTCCATGGTTTCGTCAATCTCTTCGGTTTGGGGATAAAGAATTTTGGTTACGACTACTGCACCCGGCGCTGCCATAATGGAAGCTGCCAAAAGGTGTTTGGCGAAGATCAGCCTCTGCACGGGATCGTCGCCACCCAGGAAACTGATATAAGCTGCCAGAACTCCGCCTGCCAGCGTGGCCATACCTCCTGTCATTACCAGCAAAATTTCCGATTTGGTCATATCGGGCAGGTAGGCTTTGATCATTAATGGTGATTCGGTTTGACCGAGAAAAATATTTCCTGCCACAGAAAGACTTTCAGCACCCGAAAGTTTCATGGCTTTGGTCATCAGCCATGCCAGGCCGTAAACCACTTTCTGGATTATTCCCAGGTAAAAGAGCAAACTGGTGAGGGCAGAAAAAAATACAATGGTAGGGAGTACCTGGAAAGCAAATATGAATCCATAGGTTTCAGTATCCAGGAAACCTCCAAACAAAAACTCTGTGCCGGCTTTGGTAAAATCAAGTATTCCCACAAATACACTTCCTACCAGTTCAAAGAAATATTGAATGGCAGGAACCTGAAGAATACCAAATGCAATAAGCACCTGAATGGAAAGGCCTATTCCAACCACTTTCCATGATATGGCTTTCCTGTTGGCACTGAAAACCCATGCTATAGCAATAAGAACGAGCATGCCGAACAAACCCCTTATAATATTGGAAATACCAAATGCAAAGGTTGTAATCTCAGCTGGTTTGTATTTCAGATTGTAGGTGTACTTATCATCCGACAATACCAGGTCATCTTCCGATAATTCATCTACCATAAAAAACATGGGACGTTCCCTGCCTTTGAGCATATCACCCGATACCTCTGCAATCAGCTCTCCCTGGTGAAAGAAAAGAATAAAAGGATCGCCTTTTGCTGCTTCATACATTATGGAGTCAATCTCCAGAGCCAGATCGTCAAGTTCCGGTAAAAGAATCAGGGTGTCATTTTCCATGGTCCATGAACCGGTGAAAGCCAGATCCATAGCCGGGAAGGAAAGATTAAAAATATTCTCTTCGGTATTTAATATGCTAAGATATTCATCTTCCAGGGCTTCTATGGTTTCACCGGTTTGTTGATCAGTGATTTTTTCCAGCTTCCAGGTTTTGGTAATTACTGACTCAACCTCTTCTGTTTCAGCAGAGCAGGAAGCCAGAAAGATCAGTGAAAAAAGAATTGCCTGAATGGATAGGGGTAGGAGTTTTTTTCTCATTATGATGATTATTTTTTAAAAAACATTAGAAATATCATTTGAATATTTATGTTGTCAATAAAAAAGGTCTGCAGACAATGCCTGCAAACCTATTAATTTTTTTTTAAAGCGGATGTGTTTTATGAAAATATTGTCTTTAAAACAACATGTTTTCTACTTTTTTGAAGACTTACGCTTATTGATTTCATCCCTTATCTTTGAAGCTTTTTCATAGGCCTCTTCATCAATAGCAGCCATCAGCAAATCTTCGAGCTCCTTAACAGAAAGACTTTCATAATTGGAAATGACAGGTTCCTGCTCAGATGTAAAACTTTCTTCTTCGGGGCTTTTTTCATCATCCTGCAACACAATACCTGCAGCACTGAGTATGGATTCATATGTATAAATGGGGCATTTAAACCTTACTGCAAGGGCAACGGCATCAGAAGTCCGGGAGTCAATTTCCACCTCTTTTATGCCATCAAAACAAATTAACTTGGAGTAAAAAATTCCTTCTGCAAATTTGTATATGATAACTTCTTTGATGATGATATTGAAAGTTTGTGCAAAATTCTTTAAAAGATCATGGGTAAGAGGCCTGGAGGGTTTCATCTTCTCCAGTTCAATGGCAATAGCCTGTGCTTCGAAACTACCAATAATAATGGGTAACCTCCTTTTTTCACCGATCTCCCCGAGGATGAGGGCATATGCTCCTGATTGCGATTGACTGTATGAAATACCTAATATTTCGAGTTTAATTTTTTCCATCCAAAAACAGAGGTTTTGCTTAAGTTCAACTTTGCCGATTATTTCAGGCTGTCCATTTACAAATTTAGAGGTATTTTATGACTTTTTCATATTGTATATTTAAAAATCAGTGGCTGTAATAAAGTGTTTTCTCAAACCAACACCCTATTTGGATTTGTGTTCAATTGATCAAAAATCAAGCATCAATAATATATAAACTTTTTGTTTGTTAGTTGTAATTAATTTATAAATTTGTCCACATCCAAAACATCTAAAAAACACATTATTAAACTAATTACATAGGAGGGAAAACATGCCATTTATTTTCTGGTTAGTACCATTGAGTGCTGCTATGGCTTTATTGTTTGCTTATGGATTTTTCCGGCAAATGATGAAACATGATGAAGGCACTGACATGATGAAAAAAATTGCTGAACATGTACGCAAGGGAGCTTCAGCTTATTTAAGACAGCAATACAAGGTAGTTATTGTTGTCTTTTTAATTATAACGGTAATATTCAGCATACTGGCCTATGGGCTGGGAGTGCAGAATCCCTGGGTACCGTTTGCATTTATTTCCGGGGGCTTTTTCTCAGGTCTGGCAGGTTTCTTTGGAATGAAGGCTGCTACTTATGCATCAGCACGTGTGGCCAATGCCTGCCGTAATTCACTGAATCAGGGTTTGCGTCTTGCTTTCCGCAGTGGCGCAGTTATGGGCCTTGTGGTTGTAGGATTGGTACTGGTTGACATTTCGGTGTGGTTTCTAATTTTGAATCATTTTATTCCTGAAACTGCCGATGGCTGGAAACTTATGACCATTACAGCGGTAATGCTTACTTTTGGAATGGGTGCTTCTACCCAGGCGTTGTTTGCCCGTGTGGGTGGAGGTATTTACACAAAAGCTGCTGATGTGGGTGCTGACCTTGTAGGAAAGGTAGAAGCCGGAATACCTGAAGATGACCCCAGAAACCCTGCAACTATTGCTGATAATGTTGGCGACAATGTGGGCGATGTGGCTGGTATGGGTGCCGACCTTTTCGAATCCTTTGCAGCCTCTATTCTGGCAACCGCTCTTCTGGGAGCTGCAGCATTCATGGGAGCCGGAACCGAGATGCAGTTTAGTGCGGTTATTGCACCGATGCTGATAGCTGCCGTTGGTACATTACTGTCTATTGCAGGAGTATTTATGGTTAGGACCAAAGAAGGGGCTACCCAAAAGCAATTGTTGCACGCTTTAGGGTTTGGTGTTAATGTAAGTGCTGTTCTGATTGTAATCTTTGCTTTTGTTATTTTGTATTATCTGGGATTACCCAATTATATCGGTATCTGGGGATCAATAGTAATTGGACTACTTGCCGGTATCGGTATTGGTCAGTCAACTGAATATTTTACTGCCTCAGCCTATAAACCCACCCAAAAAATTGCTGAATCCAGTAAAACCGGGGCCGCAACGGTTATAATCAGTGGAGTAGGCACAGGATTGATTTCTGCTGCTGTACCTCTTGGTATTATCGTAGTTGCCATTACACTGGCATACGGTTTTGCCACACCCACGCTCTTTTCTTTTGCCACTGAAAATATAAACTACGGCCTGTATGGTATTGGTATAGCTGCTGTTGGAATGCTTTCTACTCTGGGAATTACCCTGGCTACAGATGCTTATGGACCCATTGCTGATAATGCCGGTGGTAATGCTGAGATGTGCGGATTGGGAGCCGAAGTAAGAAAGCGCACAGATGCTCTTGATGCATTAGGCAATACCACCGCTGCTACCGGCAAAGGGTTTGCTATAGGTAGTGCTGCTCTTACTGCTTTGGCACTTCTCGCTTCCTATTTTGAAGAAGTCAGGATGATGTACGTAAAATTCCTCGACTTACCCGGTGAGCTAATTAATGGTGTGCCTGCTATCGATGCCGCTTTTATTGACTTTGTGCAACATTATGAAATACACCTGATGAACCCGAGAGTAATTGTTGGGATATTTTTGGGTGTAATGGCCGTGTTCCTTTTCAGTGGTATGACCATGAATGCTGTAGGTCGTGCGGCCCAGAAAATGGTAGAGGAGGTTCGCCGCCAGTTCCGCACCATTGAGGGCATTTTAACCGGTGAAGGCCAGCCTGACTATGCCCGTTGCGTGGCCATTGCAACTAAGGGGGCGCAAAAAGAAATGCTTTTACCTTCGTTGGTTGCTCTTCTGATACCGGTTATCGTAGGTCTTGTTTTCGGTGTTGCAGGAATTACCGGTCTTTTAATTGGTACTATTTCAAGCGGATTTGCTCTTGCCATTTTTATGGCCAATGCCGGTGGTGCATGGGATAATGCCAAAAAATATGTGGAAGAAGGACATTATGGCGGAAAAGGTTCTGAAAATCATAAAGCCACTGTAATTGGCGATACTGTGGGTGATCCGTTTAAGGATACATCAGGCCCCAGTCTCAATATTCTCATCAAGCTTATGGTAATGGCATCGGTTGTTACCGTGGGTGTTGCAGTGAGTTATAGTTTGCTGTAAAAATTAATTGTAAAATTTGATTTAACCCCGGAAATTAGTCAATTTCCGGGGTTAAAATTATCTGTCAGAGGCCATGACGATAATGGATTATTTCTTTATATTTTCTTATTTTTACAATAAAAACATGAATACAACAACACTTAAATCGGATATACATAAGCTCATTGATCAAATTGATAATGAGCAGTTATTACTTGAGTTTTATAATGAGATGAAATCATTGATTCAGAAGAATTGTGTCAGTGCTTGGGATACACTTACTGATAAACAGAAAAAAGAAATTCTATTGTCCTGGGAGGAGAGTGAAGATGAAGTAAACCTTGTTGAAAATGATGAGGTGCTCAGAAAGTATAAAGATATGTTATGAAGGTATTCTGGACGATTAGAGCCCGGAAATCTTTTGATAGCATCGTAGCTTTTTTATCAGAAGAATGGGGAGTAACATCAGCAAGAAAGTTTCTCAGATTAACTTTTAGACTCGTTGAATTATTAAAAGAACATCCACATCTTGGAAAAGAAGAAAAAGCAATCGAAGGGTTACGAAGCTTTGTGCTGACAAGACACACAACAGTTTTTTATAGAATTAAAGCTAAAAAAGTAATTGTTTTGCTTAAATTCTTTGATACACGCCAAAACCCACAAAAAAGGCTTAAATAAAAAAGGCCCATCCGCAGATAAGCCTTTTTTGTTTTTGAATTTATCATTAATTAATCCTGTTGCGCATAAGATTCAATAGGCTCACAGGTGCAAACCAGGTTGCGGTCGCCATAAGCATCGTCAATACGGGTGACAGGAGTAAAGTATTTGATCTCCTCTGACCAGGGCATGGGAAATGCAGCCTTTTCGCGACTATAGGGCATATCCCAATCACTTGAGATTACCATTTTCGCAGTGTGAGGAGCATTCTTGATCACGTTGTTGTCCTTGTCGGCTTTGCCTTCTTCAATCTCACGGATCTCTTCGCGGATGGAGATCATGGCATCAATAAACCTGTCGAGTTCCGATAGCGGTTCACTTTCAGTAGGTTCAACCATGAGTGTTCCGGGAACCGGGAATGCAACAGTGGGGGCATGGAAGCC
>JAHYJP010000149.1 GCA_019429055.1 Bacteroidales bacterium | reverse complement strand
GGTATCACTTTATCTGCCATTTTCGATATCCTCCATCCGTTTATCCAGTTCTGCAAATGCCTGTTCAAGTTGTTCTTTTGTAGGTACTTTATGGTGCCAGTCGGCGCGGTTTTCCATAAATGAAACACCCTTTCCCTTTACAGTGTGCGCAATTACTAAAGTTGGTTTTTCTGAAGGTCTGGTGCTTTTTAAAACCTGCAGTAATTTATTCATATCGTGACCGTTGCAAAAAAACACGTTCCAGCCGCATGCCCGGTATTTTCCTTCCAGATCGTCGATGGCACAAACCTCTTCGGTTTGTCCGCTGATCTGTAAATTGTTGCGGTCGATGATGGCCACGAGATTACTTAGTTTGTAATGTCCGGCAGAGGCAGCAGCTTCCATAATTGAGCCCTCGCCATGTTCCCCATCGCCCATCAACACATAGGTCATATAACTTTCTCCAGAACGTTTGGCTGCAATAGCCAACCCGACACCAACCGATAATCCATGTCCCAAAGCACCTGAATTAAATTCAATGCCCGGCACTTTGCGAGTGGGATGGCCGGCAAGAATTGAATTAAATTGTCCGTAAGTGTCCAGCATTTCTGAAGTAATAAAACCACGGCTTTCGAGTGTTGAATAGTAACTTTCAACCGAGTGCCCCTTGCTCATAATAAAGCGGTCGCGCCCCTTCATTTCAGGATTTTCCGGGTCGATGTTCATTATTGCAAAATGGAGAGCAACCAGAATATCGACAGAGGAAAGGGAACCTCCGATGTGTCCACCGGAGGCTTTTCCCACAACCTCTAACGTTCTCCTCCTAACAAGAACTGCTAACCTGACTAACTCTTTTACCTCTGTCATTTTATACTCTCTAGGAATTCGACATCGTAATGAATACCAGCCCAAAAAGGAACAGGACGAACATGGTGATCAATAGTGCATTGGTTCCTTTTGGGGCTCCTTTAAACTCTTTCCATACAAGTACACCCCAAAGTATAGCCACAACAGGGGCAGCATTACTCAGGGCGTAAGCAATAGTAGATCCTTCGCCTGAAGACATGAAACTTACCACCATCCCCAACATCCAGATTGAACCACCCAGAAAGCCCCATAAATGTGATTTAAACGAACCTTTAAAATATTCACTCATCCTTACCGGAGCCCCCTGCACCGGCCGTGCCATAAAGAAAGGGTTGAAAATAAACGTGCTCAAAAAAGCTCCAAGTGCAAAAAATACGGCTCCGGAATAGGGAGTTAAAGTACCTGCACCACTTAACCCGAAAGCGGGGTCCATTCCGTACATGGTAATTGTATAAAACGGAGCTATAAACAAACCAGCCAATACCGACAGGACAATACCTTTCAGGCTGGCTTTCTTTTGGTAAGCTGCCAGTCGTTTATAGGATAACATACTCAGATAAATTGCAATGATGGCCAACGCCATTCCGGTGAAAAGCAGCCATGGATTGCTGTTGCTGCTTCCCTTGGTTGCTATTTCAATGGTAAAACCAAGAATAGTTCCACCCAGCCAGGCAATTCCGCCTCCAATCGGGAACCCGACTGCCAGTCCGGCAACAGCAATGGCGGCAACAAGCAATAAATTACCAATATTCCAGACAACTCCCCCCAGCATACTGTATGCAATGCTTCTGGCATCAGCATATGCCAGGTCTTCAATAAATGTTCTGCCACCGGGTTCATTTCCCATACTTCCAAGGGTAAATGCAGCAATCAGCGAAAAAATGAGTAACCCCAATACCACATCCCAGTAGAAAAGTTCGAATCGCCAGTTTCTGGCAGCAAGCTTTTGTGTGTTTGCCCATGATCCCCAGCAGGTCATTGCAACCACAAAAAAGAAAACAGCTAATGTATAATTATGAACCAGTACCATATCGCTTTATTATTGGTGTTTATAGACTTCCCATCCCAGATAATTACCAATGGCTTCTTCGAGAATTTCGGCAACATGACCGCGGACCATACCAACATGATGCTCGAATCCATTTTTACACATAAACTTCATAAGGGTTTGCAGATTTGGAATTTCGCAAACTGCAATTCCTCCGTCCATTCCATAAGGGTCATCAGTAATCCGTCCTTCTCCGAGGTAGGCTTTTATTCTCCCTTTAGTATCGTCGGTTGAGATGCGGAAAAAGGTCATTTTTCCCGGTGCAACCTTTCCTTTAACAGCGCCGAAAGTATCCTCCTGCCCTAAAACTGTCCCCAGGATATCGAGACTTCCAATTTCAATTTCGTTTTCAAAAAACGATTTAGGATAATTGCTGCAATGCGTGCAAACCACTTTATTCCGGTCCTCACTAAAATTGTTGTTCCAGTCGAGCAGGGCCGATGGCTTATTTGCAGCCAGTGCTAATGCATACATACCAATGGTTCCGGCAACATCCACCTCGCATGCTGAAGGCATCAGTTTTTCCCCCATCATACTCATTGTTACACATGCTGCACAACCATAATTCTTCTCGATCGACTCCCAGCATTGAAGAGCAGAAATATTGATATTGTTTTCTTCAATCCAGCGTTCAACAGCCAGGCCAAAGCGTGCCTGCTTTGAAATTTGTCCCTCATGAAGAATGGAACAGGTTCCGTATGCCTGAATGTCGTGTACCTTTTTCAGAACTTCCGGAGCTTTTACATCAATTTTTTCGGCAGCGGAAATGATCTCTGACATATCAACCGGAACTACTGTAATATCAGCCTTTTGTAATATTTTTTCACTGAAACGCATGGTTTGAAAACCGATGGGGCGGGTTCCGATGGCTCCTACCCGCAAACCTTTCATACCTTTTACAACACGGCAAATTGCGGCAAATTTGTAAATGTCGGCAGTAAATTCATGGCTATCCAGTCTGTAGGTGTGGTAGGTTGTATCAGTATATTTTATACCATATTGATACAAGTTGTTACAAACCGAAAGTTTTCCGCAGAAAGCATCGCGGCGGCTTTTTACATCCACTTTATCGTTGTCATCGTCGCAGGCCTGAACCAGTACCGGAATATCCAGACCAGCCATTTTAATTGTATTTACCACACCCAGTTCGTCACCAAAATTGGGAAGCACAACAATGATTCCATCAATTTTACCGGCATTCTGTTTGAAATAGCTAGCACATTTTATGGCGTCTTCATAGCCTTCGATGTTGCCTGTGGGGGTTTCGTTTTCAGGAAGAATAACGCTTCCGAAACCCATTGAATCAAGTTTTGATAGTACTTTTTTACGAGCCTCAACTGCAAGTTTGAAATTGAAGATGTTTCGGGTGGCGATAATAACACCAAATGATTGTTTAGTCTGATTCATAAGTATAAATGTTTTATTGTCTTTTTATTCAGTTAATCTTACACGCTTTACAGCCAGTTGCCATCCTTCATAAAGTTTCCCGACTTCGGATGCAGGCATTTCCGGATGAAAGATTTTATCAGCTTTTCGCAGTGCTTTTATTTCATCCAGATCTTTCCACAAACCACAGGCTAGTCCTGCCATAAATGATGCACCTAAAGCCGAAATCTCTTCAATATTGCTGATGACTACCTTCTTGCGAAGCATATCGCATTGAAACTGCATCAGAAAATTATTTCGTGTAGGACCTCCGTCAACACGCATTTCGTGGAATGGAATGCTTGAGTTTTCAACTATGAGGTCAATCAGGTCTTTTATCTGGTATGCAACGCTTTCGAGTGCTGCCCGGACAATGTGTGCTTTTTTTGTGTTCCGCGCCATTCCCGAGATAGAAGCCCTTGCTTTATTATCCCAGTAGGGAGCGCCCAGGCCAACAAAGGCAGGTACGAAATAAACATGGTTATTATCAGCTACCGATAACGCAAGTTGTTCCGATTCAGCAGCATTTGAAATGAGTTCAGCATCGTTCACGAGCCAGTTGATGGTATCGCCGGTGCAATGAATATTTCCTTCGAAGACGTAATCAATTTTCCCGGCCCGGCCATAACCAACCGATGTTACCAGACCCGGAGGGGCTTCAACAGGTTCGTTGCCAATGTTCATCATGATGGAAGACCCCGTACCGTAAGTAGCTTTGGCCATTCCAGCCTCAAAACAATTCTGACCAAACAAGGCGGCATGTGAATCGCCAAGCAATCCGGCAATTGCCACAGGTTTGTTAAAAACAACCTTTGGTTCGGTATAGCCAAAAATCTGGTCGCTGTATTTTACTTCAGGAAACATGGAAGGATACAGATCAAACAACGCAATCAGTTCATCATCCCATCTCAGTGTATTGATATTGAACAACATGGTACGACAAGCGTTCGAAAAATCGGTTGCATGTACTTTACCGTTGGCTAGTTTCCAAAGCAACCAGCTATCGATTGTTCCCAGCAACAAATCACCCTTTCGGGCTGATTTTTTGGCTCCTTCAACATGATTTATAAGCCACCGCAGTTTACTTGCTGAAAAATACGGATCGACTATTAATCCTGTTTTTTCCCTGATTTTTGGACCATACCCCTGATCATTCAGAGTTTTGCAGAAATCTTTGCCACGCTGACATTGCCAGACTGCAGCATTGGCAATAGGCTTACCGGTTTTTCGGTTCCAAATAAGACTGGTTTCCCTTTGATTTGTTATTGAAATAACAGCCAGGTCAGAAGCGCTTTTCCCTGTGGCTGTTAACACTTGCAGCATACCGGAAACTGTATTTTCATATATTTCCTCAGCATCATGCTCAACAAATCCATCTGCCGGATAGAATTGGTGATGTGCCAAACTTACCCGATGAACTAAATTCGCCGATGCATCAAAAAGCATCACTTTAGTAGCCGAAGTACTTTGATCGATCGAAAGAATAAATTGGTTCTTTTTAGTCATTTTAATAATAGTAGTACAATAAAATCCTAAGCCATACTTTAATTCACCCGAAGACTAACTTTGAATGTTAGTCTTCAGAGAAAAGTTAATACCTTAAATACTTACAAGTACAATAAAAACTGAAATGAAAATGTGTAGTATTATTTACAGGAAGCAGAGAAAAAAAGTTCGTTCAACAAGAGTTGAATCAGCAGAAATTTTTTACCTTTGCAAACTGTAGTGTTAGACGACATTTTAATACTGCATTTTCAACAGGGAAGCGCGCCAACGTTTTCCTGTTTTTTTTCAATTTTTTCGTTCCTTTTCGTTTTTTAAGCAATTATCAATTTAATATCACAAAATATCATTCGAAATCCTTTGATATTCTGAAATATTTATCCAAATTTAGCCTTGTTTTTGCATTAAAACCACCTGTTTATGGATATAAATATATCGAATTCCGGGAATTTAAAAACATTTAATGAAAAACGAAATGAATTTTTACCATATGGATTAACCTGCGAGATCTGGTCGCCTTGTTTAATGAGAAAGCCTGACCGGCACAATGAGATTGAAATCAATTATTCTCCTGAAAGTACGGTTACTTATCTTATTCAGGATAAAAAAATTACTATTCCTGCTAAAAAGCTTGCAATCTTCTGGGGGTTGGTTCCACACCAGATAATAAATTTTGAGGGGACCAAGCCATATTATGTATGCACAATCCCTTTTTCTCAGTTTCTGGAATGGAAACTCCCGGATTCATTTGTTGACAGAATATTAAAGGGCGAAGTTCTCTTCGAAGCTTCTGAGAATTCCTCATTGTTTGATGAGTTCCTCTTAAATAACTGGTTTAATGACCTTAACAAGAATAATTATTCTGAAGTTGCCTTACTTGAGATGCGTTCCCGTTTGCACCGGATGGCAGTTAGTAATTTGTCAAAAAAGGAGATGGTTCATTCCCCAATACATTTGAATGAAATAAGCCTGGTGGAACGAATTGCGATTTACATTGGCCAGAATTATCAAAATCCAATAAAAGTTGCAGAAATTGGAGAAAATGTCGGACTTCATCCTGATTATGCAAATACACTTTTCAAAAAAGCTTTTGGTTGCACTTTAAGCGATTATATCACTGAAGAAAGGATATCGAATGCAAAACGGAAATTAGTGGCAACCAACAAAAGCATCACAGAGATTTCCTTTGAATGCGGCTTTAATTCAATCAGTCGTTTTAATGAAGCTTTCCGGAAGTATAACAATTGTACGCCCCGTGAATTCAGAAAATCATGTAAATAAGCAGCAGTTTATAATATATGTTATGGGCAATCAACAATTAAACTATACGAAGCAGGTATTCGAGGTCTTGTCACAAAACTTGAGTGTGAGAGTCCTCCTTCTCAAAAGCTACGGAGGACAAAGAGTGAGTCTTGAGGAAAAAGAGACGTGTGTGCTCGCTCCCGCTATGGTTTATCCAAATGTTGAATTAAGCTGAAAAGCATTTTTGATATCTCTTCAAGGCTGTTGGTGTGAGTTTTAAATTCTGGTTCTTCGATGGCTTTTATCTCAAACAGATCCTCAAGGATTGCAGCAGATTCAAACGCACTGCCTCGGGCAATCACAAAGAAATTTTTCCTGTCTTTGTTACTGAATCATGAAGTTCCTTCAGCAATATTCAACATTATGCTGAATGATGCTCTTCTGATTTGATCGTTTGTTACCCTGTCAAAATTCTTTTCATCCAGGATTGAATAAATCTCTTTACAGAAGTTCTTTGACTTCTGATAGACATCCAGTTTTTGAAAATCAAACATGATTGTAAATTTTAGGTTAGCACTGTTGGAAATATATTAGCAGCGATACTGAGCTAATTTATGAAGAATCCGGGAAATATGAAAAGTTAGTAGTGTGAGTGTGAGAGTGAGTTTTGAGGAAAAAGAATGAGAGTGTTCGTTCGGGACTCTCACTCTCACTCTTTTTCAGCCCACCTTCGCTAAAGCTTCGGTGGGCACTGTACCCCGAACAGACAGAAGTTGCAACCATGTTGGGAGGCCTTCGATTAAGTAAATACAACGTAGAATTTTTTGGAATTTCTCTATTATTTCATAAAACCAAGATAGATTATGGTATCATATATGATACTATTTTGATAAAAGGTTGCAATGAAGGTCTATTTATGACATAAAGTATCATATATGATACATTTATATTGTTTTTTAATAAAATTTATCCTATTTTTGTGGAAAAGGATCATATATGATGCCAACGAATAAATTAATTAAGAAATGACAAACGATAAGATTATAAAGATCATAAAAGAACGGAAGGATATTCTCAGGATCAATCAGGAATATCTTGCAGAACTTTCTGAAGTAAGCATTGCAACATTAAAACGGTTTGAGAGCGGTAAAGGGAATATTACATTAAATAATTTACAAAAGGTTGCTGATGTACTAGGTTTAGAAGTTAAACTTGAACTAAAAAAACCGGATAAATGAGAAAAGCTGAGATATATAGAAATGGTATACTGGCAGGTATACTAACCGAGACAGATAGCGGTGAATATGTATTTACATACGATACCATGTATTTTAATGATGAAAACAAACCGGGAATTAGCCTGACATTACCAAAAAAGCAATTGAAATATACTTCAGACCACTTGTTCCCTTTCTTTTTCAACATGCTTTCTGAAGGGACTAACAGGGTTGTTCAATCAAAGCAACTAAAAATTGATGAGAATGATTTTTTTGGTTTGTTACTGGCCACTGCCCGATATGATACAATTGGTGCCGTAACTGTGAAACAGATTAAATAGAGAATCCTATGGTAATTAATAATTGTCCCGGACTTTTGCGAAAAGGCTTTTTCGGTTACAGCCCCCTTTTTCTTCGCAGAATGTTTAATGGCCGTAAAGTTAGCCATATATTACCTTATAACGCACCAGAGACCGACGAGGAAGATCAGATAAAATTTATGCAAAACCGGAAAAGAATCTCTATTTCCGGAGTTCAGGAGAAGTATTCGTTAATACTTGAGAAAAACAATCTTCGATTGACAGAGGAAAAAGAACAAGGTACATTCATCCTTAAACCTAAGCCTCATGGGTTGCGGAAAACAGCTATGGTTCCAGCTAATGAGCATGTTACCATGCAAATTGCAAACCAGGTCTACAAGATCAATACGGCAGAAAACGGGTTGGTCTACTTTAGGAATGAGGAACCGGCATATCTGACCAGGAGATTTGATGTTGGTTACAAAGGGATGAAACTGGCGAAAGAAGACTTTGCATCATTGGCCGGAAAAACAGAAGAGAATGCAGGTAAAAACTTCAAATATGACTATTCTTATGAGGGAATAGCCAAACTCATAAGGAAGTATGTGGGTGCATGGAAAATTGAGTTTGAGAAGTTTTACAATTTAATTGTTTTTAATTTCTTGTTTTCAAATAGCGATGCACACCTGAAAAATTTTTCATTACTGGAAACTCCAAATGGAGACTTTGTCCTTAGTCCTGCTTATGACTTACTGGATACAAGAATACATGTTGAAGGAGATGGCTTCTTTGCATTGGATGATGAATTATTCGATGAATGGCATTTGTCAGATTACAGGATTAACAATGAGCAGCACCATCCCTGCAAAGACGATTTCATTGATTTTGGTAAGAAAATCGGGATAAATGAAAACAGGATAAGTATTTTGCTTGAACCATTTCTCGTCAAACAAACAAATGTTGAGGATTTAGTAAAGAAATCATTTCTTGATGATGATACAAGATCAGAGTATTTAGACCACTATAATGAACGATTAAGTATGTTAAACAGATCAATTTATGGCTGAGTGTGACTTTTCTATTCTTACCTGAGGTTTTTAACCGCATTTTGGCCTGTGACTGCATGAGCCGGTGCCCCTGACCACTCACCGCCGGAGTCAATTGCCCACCTCCCGCCGGTTGTATATATCTGTTATCATGTAGCTTATATTTTTGAACTTCAGACCGGCCAGAAGTGGTCAACACTTCCGGCTTTTGCACTATCGGGATAAATCAGAACTTGAATCCGATCTGATCATTAAACTTAATGATGGTCGGTGGGCTCCTGTTGAGGTAAAACTGGGAAATAAAGAGATTGAAGAAGCTGCGGCCAACCTGATTAAATTCAGTCATAAGGTTGATGCTGAGAAGATGAACCAACCATCTTTTCTTATGATACTAACAGGTGGCCAGGTTGCATACAGACGGCCGGATGGTGTGTTGATTGTTCCAGTAGGCTGCTTGAGGGACTAAGTTTCCTTCGGATTTCAGAATTTCATAAAAAGAAACAAGAGGTCGAAATTGACCTCTTGTGCCTTTAGGCCATTAATCCAGATTCTTGATTAATCCAAACAGCATTTTTGAAATCTCTTCAAGTTTTTGTTCACTCTCCGCGAAAACCTGCTGACTTATTTCTTTTGTTTCCTGAAGATAATCCAGAATGGCTACACATTCAAACGCACTACCTCGGGCAATCACAAAGAAATTTTTCCTGTCTTTGTTACTGAATCGTGAAGTTCCTTCAGCAATATTCAACATTATGCTGAATGATGCTCTTCTGAGTTGATCGTTTGTTACCCTGTCAAAATTCTTTTCATCCAGGATCGAATAAATTTCTTTGCAGAAGTTCTTTGACTTTTGATAGACATCAAGTTTTTGAAAATCAAACATGATTAAAGTTTTTAAGTTCAGAACTCCTTACTTGTCGCAGTCTAAGTTAACGGAAATTTCAAAAACCATCCTTAATTCTGTGCCGGGAAATGTAGTCTCTGTCTGGTTCAACAGGCTTGCCAGTTCAGCAGCAGCCTGATTATA
>JAHYJP010000148.1 GCA_019429055.1 Bacteroidales bacterium | reverse complement strand
ATCTTTAAGAATTCTGAAATAATCCCCGGCCCTGGCTTTCACCAGCAAACGGGGAATTTCACTCTCAAGTTGATTCACCAGACCCGATAATGCATCAGATGAAATATCGATGGGGATATAAGCAAACCTCGCGTTTTGGTTCATAAGATCGTGCAATAAGATCTTCGACTTCAAACCGTCGCCCGGACCCAGTTCAATCAGGTTAAAATATCCACTTCCAGACAAAATTTCTGAAGTGATCTGCGAAGACTGAGAAGTGAAAACCTGCATTTCGCAATCTGTAGGATAGTACTCAGTCATACGCATAATTTTCTGAAATATGCGACTCCCTTTCTCATCATAGAAATACTTAGGCAAAAGGTATTTATCAGGTGAAGTTAATCCCTGTAGTGTATCTTTGGCAAATTGGATATCGACTTTTGAAAACACCATACTCCAGCTTTTTTTCAAACCAATTAATTTTAGCTAAGGTAAAAAATTAGTAAGACAACAGGATATATTTATATGAAAAATAACTATATTTCAAAAGGGTTATTCAAGAAAAATTCAGTTTTTGTGAATGCCTAAACCCAATTGTATTATCTTAGATGACAATTTTTTTATTCCTGACAAATGGATAAAATTATAGAAATGTCCCGAACCAAAATTCTTACTACCTGGGTAGTGCAACATACCGAAGAAATGGTACGCTGGGCCTTTCAGAAAACTTCTTCAGAAGAAATTGCCCGCGACCTGGTGCAGGATACCTTTCTGGCAGCTGCCGAAAAATATGAAAACTTCCAGGGAAAAAGTACACCAAAAACCTGGCTTTTTGCCATTCTGAACAACAAGATCGTTGATCATTATCGCAAACAGGTCAGGCAGCCTACCATTTCGGCTGACAACCTGTTTAGCGAAGTGTTTGATGAGAACGGCTCCTGGCAATCGAACCGTGCACCCAAAGACTGGCACCAGGATGAAGAACACCTGCTTGATAATGAAGATTTTAAGGATGTACTAAAAAAATGTATGGAAGCTTTACCGGATAACTGGCACAGTTGTGTTAGAATGAAATACCTGTTGAATAAAAGTGGCGATGAAATCTGTCAGGAACTGGGGATTGCCCCGACGAATTACTGGCAAATCATACACCGGGCTAAACTTCAGTTGCGCCAATGTATTGATAGTAAATGGTTTGCAATTTAATCTTTTAATATATTTGTCCTTAACTTACACAACCCAACCACTAAAATGTCTATGCAAAATATTACCAAAATGTTATTTCTGTCCTGTTTAAAAGCGTCGGAACTGATCGAAAAAAAGATGCATTTTAAACTCAGCTTCAGGGAAAAGATGCAGCTTAAAATTCACAAATCGATGTGCGATGCCTGCAGGATCTATGAAAAACAAAGCACTGTGATTGAAAAAGGAATATCCATGCAAAAACCCAAACCCACTGATGATATGGATGTGGAACAACTCAAGAAAAAAATCCAGGGATTGCTTGAACTGGATCACGAAAAATAACCTGGGTTTGTTAGCTGATATTCCAAACCTTAAAGGTCACACATCATAATACAATCCGCTTCACTTCTTATTTACAACCTAAAACGAAACCCGATGCCCCGTATTCCGGTTATTGATCATGCCAACGCCCAGGGACGACTCAGGGAGATTTACGATGAAATTTTAAAAAGTCGAGGAAAAATTGCCGACATCCACCAGATACAAAGTCTAAGGCCTGAAAGCATTGTAAAACATATGGAGCTCTATATGGAGATCATGTTTAGCCGCTCGCCCCTATCCCGTGCACAACGCGAAATGATGGCTGTGGTGGTATCGGTAGCCAACGGCTGCCAGTATTGCACCATGCACCATTTGCAAGCCCTGCAGCACTATATTAAAGAGGAAAAAGCATTGAATGCGATAAAATCCTGGCCCGTGGATAATATTCTTGATCATTCCAATGCTGCTCTTTGCGATTTTGCCCGCCATCTTACTTTAACTCCCCAGGAACACGAAGAAGTTGATTTTACCCAGTCGCTCCGTCAACAGGGCTTTAGCGATGAAGCCATACTCGATGCAGTGCTTGTGGTTGCCTATTTTAACTTTGTGAACCGCATTGCCCTTTCCCTTGGCCTGAAAGCCAGTGAAAGCGAAATGAAAGGTTATCAATACTGATTTTCTACAAGCATTCCCATACAGATATTTTCATTCTGCAAATCATAAAAGCTTGTCAGGTTTCGCATTTTCATGCGTCCATTCCATTGAATTCTGTTCAATCGGGAATAACCCCTTTTGACACCAACCTGACTATTTATATGATTTTTAAAACACTCTAAATCTGAAAGTTATGAAGAAAATAATTTTGAAATTATCTGTTGTTTTTGTTTTTACCCTGCTTCTCCCATTGTTTTTGCCTGCAGCAAGCCCGGAAAATGAGATCGAGGGAATTCACTTTTCTGAAATAAGCTGGCAAAAAGCCCTTCAAGAGTCAAAATCCGAAGATAAACTCATTTTTATAGCTTTTCATACCGAATGGTGCGGCATATGCAAAAGGATGAAAAGAAATACCTTTTCTGACGCCCAACCGGGTCTTTTGTTTAACCAGAAATTCATCAATCTTTCCCTGGATGCAGAAAAAGGTGAAGGGAAAACCCTTGCAGAAATATATAATGTAAGACGCTACCCGACACTACTTTTTGTGAACGATGAAGGTGAAGTAATAGCTTCTGCCACCGGTTTTCAAAATGCAAGAAGACTAACAGAACTGGGGCAGAGCGTTTTGGCGCCCTGAACCTGAAAAGTTTAGTTTAACCCGTTTTAAAAATATTTCAAGGGCTTTTTCTATAGAAAGAAACGGCCTTTTTTTTAGTGCCTTTTGTTTTCCCAATAAAGAAAAAAGATGATAATATACAGGAGTTTTTTTCCGGTACTGATAGTTTTTCAACTCATGGGCAGTACTGTTTTATACAGCAGCGAAACTACTGATTATGATCAGTATCCATACGAAGTCCCCACCCGTCAAAATCCACTAAAGTGGGGTGTTATTCCAGCCCTGGCATGGGATGCCGATCTGGGTTTAAAGTATGGTGGTGTGTTCAACCTTTTCGATTACGGAGATTACACTTTATTTCCCCAATACCATCAATACCTTTTCGTCAGGGTTGTCAATTCTACGGGCGGAACACTGCAGGCCCAGGCAATACTGGAAAGTGACAAACTGCTTCCCCAGGCCAAAATCATGGCCGAAGTAAGCTATATACGGGATAGCCGTTTGGATTTTTACGGTTTTAACGGCAGTAATGCCCCTTACATTCCGGAGCTTACCGACAATAACCATCCTGACTTCCTGAATACCCATTTTTATAAGAAGGAAAGAATGTTGACCCGATTGCGGTTGGATGTGCAGCGAAATCTCACAGGAAAAAATTTCAGGTTGCTTACAGGGTATGCCTGGAATAATATAAAACTGGCTCCCATACGTGAGGAGATCTATTCGAATTCAGGCACCAACAGAAATAGCAATCTTTACGAATACTATTCTCAATGGGGTATAATTGACCCTGGTGAACGGAGTGGCGGAAGTTCCCACACTTTCTCCCTGGGCCTGGTGTACGACACCCGCAACGAATTCTGCTACTGCACCGATGGGATATGGGCAGAAACATTCCTGCTTTTTGACCCCGGGCTGGGTTCAGGCAGAGCATTTGCCAGGCATGTGGCCACCTTCAGGCATCACTTCAGCATGGCCGACGAAAGGCTTACCTTTTCCTATCGGATCAGTAGCCAGCAAAAAGTAAGCGGAAATACACCTTTTTATCTTTTGCCCTGGATATACGACACAAGACTTACCAATGATGGGCCAGGGGGTGCTTTCGGTTTGCGTGGTGCCTTTAGAAACCGGCATGTAGGTGAAGGTTTTGTACTTTCCAACTTCGAAGCAAAATTCAGGACGCTGGATTTCAATCTCTTTAATATCAACTTTTATACCTCAGTAATGATTTTCTACGATAACACCATCCTAACCCAAACCTATCCCTGGAACCTGGAAAATGTTCCGGTGGAATACCGCAGCCTTTTGTTTAAAGAGCAAAAGCAAAAGCTTAACCATACCTTCGGGCCAGGACTGTATATCGTATTCAATAAAAACAACATCATTTCGGTGAATTATGGCATTTCTCCCAATCCACAAAATGGGTCGGGTGGCCTGTATATCGGGTCTAGTATGCTATTCTGAAAATATTTTGTCAGGATAAAAACTTTAATCGTCTAATTTCTCAAATCAACCAAATATTAGATTTAAAAAAAAACAAGTATTTATCTAAATGAATTTACAATGACCTCAAAAAGAAAAAAAATCCTGAAAATCGCTGCGCTGCTTGCAATAGCAGGTTTATTGATAGGCGCTGGTGTTGCTTACTATATGTATAATATGCCACACAGGGATGTACAAAGTACAACCACAGATTACAAACTTACCGTAAGTGAACTTATAAATGAGTACGCAAATAATCAAGATGCAGCTAATGCAAAATACCTGGCCGAAGATGGTAACTCTAAAATCCTGGAAGTTACAGGAGAAGTGCTAAGATCGAGAACAAACATGAATAATCAGCTTGTACTGGTTTTACAAAATCCCGGGGATATTGCTGGTGTTAATGTAACTTTTGGCGAACAAGCCAGCCAGGAAACACCTGCGGTTGAAAAGGGACAGATTGTAACTATCAAAGGCGTCATCAGGTCAGGTGTATATTACGATGACAATCTAAGCATGTATGTAAATGCCAATATCGATCATGCTGCACTTATTCAGTAATCTCTATACTAATTAATATACAATTCGCAAATCTTTAAACATTAAAATGTTATTACTAATTTTTAAACAATCAATTATTATGAAAACACTTAAATTCAAACAAATTCTTCTCTCTTTTTCAATTTTATTTTTAAGCTTCGGCCTTTTTGCCCAGAAGCAGTTGATAACAACTGATACCCACATTAGATTTTTCTCTACCACACCGGCTGAAGATATTGAATCAAATAATTATGCAAGCACCGGTACTTTAAATATTGAAACGGGTGATGTAGCCTTTAGTGTACCCATGCAAAGTTTCGAGTTTGAAAAATCTTTGATGCAAAGACACTTTAATCAAAAAAGATTTCTGAATACTTCAGAATTCCCTATAGCTCAACTTGTAGGTAAAGTAGAAGATTTTGGAAAAGTTGATTTGTCGCAAAACGGAACATACAATGTGATAGTATCCGGTGAAATGACCATCAAAGGCGAAACCAATTCATTCAGAGAACCGGGAACCATAAAAGTAAGTAACGGACAAATTGTGGCTAACAGTAAATTCTTCATAACTCTGGCTGAATATGGCGTAACTTTCAGCGGTGGCAAACCGGCATCCAATATTGCCGATAAAGTTGAAGTTACTGTTGTGGCAGAGTATGAAAGATAAATTATGAATACACCTAAGCTCTTCATATTTCATTTTTTTTTAGGTGCTTACCTTTTTGCCGGTAATCCTTTTTTAAAGGAGATACCGGCAGAAGGTAAGTTTAACGAAACCTATCTATTTAAAATTGAAAGAAGCAGAGATGCGGATATTATCTACTACAAGTTAAATATTAATTCCGATGGATTAATTGATCAGAATGAACCTCTTGAAATTTTTTGGATAAAACATTCTGACAGAAATCAAAAAGAACCATTAACCCGAATACAAAACAGTTTGTCATACGGGGTAAAATATCTTGAAAAAACGAAAAAGAAATTATTATTCCGGTTTCAAAGTGCCAATGAAAGGGATTTCATAATTACAACAGATGATGTGCTTAATTCCTCCTACAGAGTTTATACAAAAGTTAATGGTAAGCTTATGATATTTGAAAAAATGTATATTCATTTTGGAAATGAAAGTTTCTGGAATCCCAAAATTGACCAGATAGATTTACATGTGTCTGACCCTCATACCGGGAAAAAAATAGTTGATACGTTTAAACCTTAGAAAAACAAACAGTATGAATTTTCATAAGCAATATCCTGGCCTCAAAAATCTTATTCTAAGCATCATTGACAAAAAACCTGAATGTAGTGCAGAGTTGAAAGAAATTGTTAAAGCATCAGATATTAATCGCAAGGAATTACTGCCTTTCAGCGATTTTGATCATCCTGATCACCAAAGTTATGGTCGTAAGCTGATTTATGAAAATGATGTTTTTACAATTTACCTGATGTCATGGTGCCCCGGCGATTTTACTGCCATACACGATCATGGCACCACACAATGGGGTTGCGTGCTGGCACTTGATGATTTTGCCCATCGGCTCTATCATTTCAAGAACGACAAACTGGTACTCAAAGATGACAAACCCTTTTTGAAAGGGCAAACGGCCAGTGTTTACAACGATGTAATACATATGATGGGCAACAATGGCGGCAAGAACGCTTTATCATTACACATATACGGCACCAACGAACCGGGAAAGAAAGTGGCACAACGTTCCAGGATTTTTTATCCTGAAATTAACCAAATGACCATTACCCAGGGAGCGGCATATTTGTATCATCCCGAAACCTTTAACCACGAACTTCAGGATTTTAACCATATTGAAGAATCTACCCTGGACGATTATCTTGCCTTAGTTCATTCAACTAACGTTCGCTCCGGATCATTTAAAATATTGCATTAATTTGCCTATAGTAACCAACAAACATCAAAAAAATATAATATATGCCACCCGAAGTTTTTTTATTTCTGCTCATAGGATTTTTTGCCAGCATTATTGGTGCGGTACCTTTTGGTCTTGTAAACCTCAGCGTGCTGCAAACAGCCATCAATAAGGGCACCAGAGCAACTATGCCCATTTCTTATGGTGCCAGTTTAATTGAAGTTATTTATGGAATCTTTGGAATTTTTGCCGGAAGTTTACTTTACAGGTATATCGACAAAAATCCCTGGTTCAATATATTTACAGCCGCGGTTTTAATGATCATGGGGCTTGTATTCTTTTTCAGTCGGTCACAGTTTCAAATGAATAAAAACAATACATTTGGTGGATTTGTATATGGTATTTTACTAAATTTACTTAGTTTGCAGGTGCTTGCATACTGGATACTGGCCATAAGTGTCATTTCTTCACTTAACCAGCAATTATTTACACCCCTTGCAATCATCCTTTTCCTGGCAGGCATCTGGGCAGGCAAAATGAGCGTGTTGATATCCTATGCATCACTGGGCAATAAAATTGCCAGCCAGTCACAAAAGATATCCAAAAATATCAATCGTTTTATCGGTATCATATTAATTGGCATAGCGCTTTTCACCATTATCAGATTTTACCTTTAATTTCCATCTCATTAAATGGTGATAGTCAACAATTCAACTTACAATGAAAAATATCTGGTTCTTTATTATTTTACTTTTTACTTCATTCAATTTTTTAACCGCCGGTGAAAAAAACAATCTGCATCCCAATCATGTTTCGGTAAATTTACTGGCTATTCCCGGAAATACAGGAGTAGTAACCTATGAAAGGTATTTCAACAAGCAATCTTTATGGCTGGGATTTGAGCACCGTTTCAATGATCTGGATGAAGATCGCGACCGCAATACCAACTCTATAGCACTTGAATACAGAAGATACTTTGGGGGCAAACCGCAAAAAGCTGATGGATTTTTTGCCGGTGTTTATGCAAAAACCCGATGGGGTATAGAAACACACCTTGAAAAATCAGAAGAATTTCACCGGTATACTGCCCTGTTCCCGGGTATTAATGGCGGGTACCAATATCAATTAAGGCGACTTGTTCTTTCTTTTTTTGCTGGATACGGTTTTCCTGTTGCCATTTCTGAAGAAAGCAACCCGAAAGGCAACCCGGGTAATTTAAACGACGGATTTAAAAAGGATCTGCGATTGGGATTAACCATAGGATTTGCTTTCTGATAAAGAACCCTACTTTTATCCACTATTCATTTATTGATATTCAGTATCAAACTAAAAGCCCTGACATGACAAAAACAATGTTTATCTCTTTTATTGCATTATTTCTCTTTCTTACACCGGCCTTTTCACAACTTAATCCCCGAAACATTGAAGTAGACTGGAAAACGGACAAAACCAACAAAATTGTTCCCCTTGAAGAATTTACAGCATTGCTAATGCCCGATGGAATTCCACCTATTGATGAACCCAAATTCTGGAATAAGGAACAGGCCATGCAGGCCTATTTCGAGCATGAGCCGGTTATTGCATTATCCCTTAATGGCCAAGCTAAAGCTTACCCCTTAAGTGTACTTATGTTTCACGAAATTGTAAATGATAGCCTGGGCAATGTTCCCATTGCTGTTACCTATTGCCCCTTGTGCAACGCCGCCATTGTTTTTGACCGCCGGTTTTCGCACCAGGGTAATGATTACGTGCTCGACTTTGGGGTATCGGGAATGCTGCGAAAAAGCGACCTGGTAATGTGGGACCGACAAACCCAAAGCTGGTGGCAACAACTTACCGGTGAAGCACTGGTTGGCCATTTTGCAGGCTCAACTCTTGATTTTATCCCTTCTATGCTCATCTCTTTGGAAGATTATTTCACCACCTATCCCGATGGCAAAATTCTTTCCACAGAAACAGGGCACTTTCGCCAATACGGCACAAACCCCTATACTCAGTACGATAGCCCCGAAAATACACAACCCCGGTTTTTTAAAGAAGATATTGATGAACGACTACCGGCCATGGAAAGAATCATCAATGTGCACGTGGGTGGCGATTACAAAGTTTATCCACTTTCTGTGGTTCAACAAAAGAAGGTCATTAACGACCGGTTTAATGATCAGTTACTGGTCCTGTTTTTTGAAGAAAAGACTGTTTCTGTGCTTGATGAAGCCCAGATATCAGAGTCGAAGCAGATTGGATCTGTAACGGTTTTCAGGGCAACAATCGACAACCAGCCACTAACTTTTACCAGAACCGATAACGGTTTCAGAGATGATCAGACCGGTTCACTCTGGAGTATCACAGGTAAATGCACTGATGGAAAATTTAAAGGCCGTGAGCTCTGGCCTATAAACCATGGGAATCACTTTGCATTTGCATGGTTTGCCTTTCATCCTGAAAGTGAAATATACGGGCAACCATAAAATACCCATACTTGTCCCCAATTAAGTTTTTCAGAGAATATCAGACTTAATTAACCGGGTTGGTAAAACATGTTTTAAGTTTTTTTTATCCCATAATTAGCACCCGTTACTCATAAGGGTTTTCTAAAATATATATTGATATCCATGCTGAAACAGCATTTAAACAAAGCAACAAACTCAGATTTTTTCCTGGCGGATGAAGCCGATTTTCATAAGGCATTGAAAAACTCCCAAAACCATCTGAAATTTATCTGGAACCGTGATGTAAGCCCTTTGGATATCATGGTGGATGGAAGCGTTGTAACACTTTTACCCAATCATATTTTGTGCTGCACTTATGTGCAAAATGTTCAGTGCGAATCAGCAGTCGACACAAAGTTGCTGTTTCTGAGCTTCAACAAAGCTTTTTATTGCATTCACACCAATGATGCTGAAGTATCGTGCAGCGGCCTGCTATTTTTTGGTACTGACTTCGCACCTGTAATACATATTGATAACCATGAGCAGCAACGACTGGATACACTGGCAGGAGTGTTGGAAGAAGAATTTGAAACAGTAGATGGAAACCAGGAAGAAATGCTGC
>JAHYJP010000147.1 GCA_019429055.1 Bacteroidales bacterium | reverse complement strand
CCCTCCTCTTCTCCACCCGTTCCTTCAAAGCCCGGTTCATCTGAAGGTAACCGGTTTCGGTTTTTTTGATCATGCCGCCCATAAACAAAACCATGGGACCCATAAACCTTTCAATCTGCCGGAACCGGGTCTTGCCATCGGGCAGGGGTTCCAGGAGAAAAGTATGGTCGCCGCTATACATGACTTTCAGGAAACTTCCGCCCCACACAATGGCTTCTGCCGGATGTACCACAAACACTTCCGGTTTAAAGGTCATGGGTTTCAGGCCGGGTGTAACCACTTTTATGCGCAGACGCTCGCCCTCCTTAAGGATTCCTTCCACGGCCGGAATAAAATCATTCCACGCTTCCCATTCGTTGAAATCCACCAGCACTTGCCATACTTCTTCGGGTGTTGCATCTATAGTAATGGATGCATCGATGATACGATGCATGGATACTTTTTTGTTTTTCCTGCTCACGGCAGCATCTTCAACAATGGTGATAAGTCCGGGTTTGCCTGTGGCACTGCCGGCCAGAAAGCAAATTCAAACGCACCATCTTTTGGGTGTAAGTGAAAAGCTGTTTGAGCCAGCCAAATTTTTAATTCCATCGAATTCGATGGAATTAAAACCAGGATTATTAAAAAGCTCCCATAAGCCCATAAATTCTATAGTGTTTCTGTTTTGCTTGGTAGGCACCTGAAAAACCACCAAGCCGCTTCCACAATCTCAGCGTCCAAATAAAATCTGGCTTTTGAGATAGCCTTTAAAAAATCAGATGCGCCCCTGGAACTATTTAGGAATGTCCAGTTTATCGGGATCTTGCCTGCAATCCCAGACTTTAAGAACAAGAAGTTTATTATCAAATATTTCGTAAAATAAAATGTAATCTCCAACTATGATTCCCCTAATCCCGTCAAGCCTGGTTTTAATACCTATCTCGGGTTGCTTTGCAGCAGTATTTAGCTCAGATTTGAATAGCTTGTAAAGTTTTTGTGAGTAGGCACTAGATTTATTTCTTCGGTTAAAAAAATCAAGAATTTCCTGTAGCTGGATCTCCGAATTTCTTGTCCAGACTACTTCCCTTTTTTTAACCATTGCTCCACCTTTTTGTCCATTTCAGCCTGTGAAGTATAATTTCCCTTTCTGCCTTCTTCACTTGCCATAAGAAGCTCTTCCTCCTGCTTATCAGTCAAATCAATATAAGGTTCTTTCTTTTTATAGTCCAGCAAGGTTTTTATGGCATTTAAAAACTCAGCGTCATCAATACCGGAAATCCTTTTGATTAATTCCCTTTTTAACTCAACGGTATCCATATGATTCAATTTTTGTTGTATTCAAAGTTACAATTTTTCAATGATTTAAATCTGCTTTTCCCCCCTTCCTTTTCTCCACCCGTTCCTTCAAAGCCCGGTTCATCTAATGGTAACCGGTTTCGGTTTTTTTGATGATGCCGCCCATAAACAAAACCATGGGCCCCATAAACCTTTCAATCTTCCGGAACCGGGTTTTGCCATCCGGCAGGGGTTTCAGGAGAAAGTATGGTCGCCGCGATACATGACTTTCAGGAAACTTCCGCACCACACAATGGCTTCTGCCGGATGTACCACATACACTTCCGGTTTAAAGGTCATGGGTTTCAGGCCGGGTTTGCCTGTGGTACGGCCGGCCAGGAAGAGGGCGGTGTCGAGGGAGGTGTGGATGGGCATGGTATGGGGAGTTAAAGTTCTGGAAGATTAATTGCATATGATGTGTTCAACGGATTGCGTGTATGGTGTCGTTTGGCGATTCGAAGCACTTTCCTGTCAAGTTACAACTACTTTTGATACGGGCTGAAACGCTCGATAACCCACTGACTGCCAAATGTTTTATATACGAAATTCGGCATAGTTTTTTATTCATCCGTTTTAATAAAACTCATCACAATTCTGTTGAATTCGGCAGCATTATCCATATTGGCGCAATGTCCGGCATTTTCAATTACATGAAATTTACTTGTCGGTTCATTGTCATGCCATTTTTTACTCATTCTCTTTGCCAATTCAATATCTTTATCGCCACTTAATATTAATAAAGGATAGTTTATAGCAATATTATCTCTCTGTTTTATGATATTTCCAAGTCCTGACATAACAGTAAATGATTTTCTTGTGAATAAACTTGCCATTTCATAAAAACGAGCCTGTTCAACTGGATTGGATACAGAAATTGACGATACATGTCGTCTAAAAGAATTCATTGAAAAAAGAGCTTTGAAAATCCATTTGATGTTTTCTGAACGCTGCGCCTTTGAAATCTCTTTATTGTTTGCATTTATATCATATCCGCCTAAAATTGTCATCGACTGGACTTTGTCAGGATTATGCAACGAATAGTATTGAGCAATCAATGTGCCCATTGATACGCCTACAAAATGTGCTTTGCTATATCCTTCATTTTTTAAAATAGTGTCAATATGATGAATCGTGAAATCAATTTTGTCTTTTGCTTTTCCAACTTTTGACAATCCATGTCCAAGCATATCAATCGTTACAACACGAAATTCCTTTGAAAAGTAATCTATCTGTTTGTTAAAACATCGGTGGTCAGCAAATGCAGGATGAAGAAATACAATCAATTCATTTTCTTTATCTCCCGTTGCATAATAAAAAATAGAATATCCATTTTGCGTTAATTCCTTTTGTTCAATTGAGCTCTTGTCTTCAAGCAAGACGTTATTATCTTTCATTTCTTGAATTTGGTTTTCATATTTCTTATTACTTATCATTGTCGAAATCGAGAAAAATCCAAAAATCCCAAACAATCCCAGGCCTATATACATTATTATTCTCCGTTTCATCTGATGTGCATTGTCCTGTTAAAATTATGTCCAACGTTACTCATATATATACAGTGCAGGATTGCGGGCTTCAGAACTATCCACCGAGATAAAATTTTATGCGTGGTAGACTGGTTAAATTAAACACATAGCCCTGCATTGTATATATATGATATTGTGCTTAGTTTTTTATTTTCTTTTATCCTTTGTTATATAGTTAATCGGAAATTCCTTTTTCCCTTTCGAATCCAATCTGCCAATTATAGTTTCCGTTGATGATTTGCTTAATTCAAAGTTTGGTCTAAGATGTAAATGTTCACGAGCACCATTTGGCAAATATTTGTCTTCAACTTTCTCTTGGTCTAATTCCGCTAAGTATATTAGTTGATTGGCAAAAGATTTTAAACCTTGAGAGTCTCCATGAATTAATATTTCATTCCATTTTTCAATATTCCCATCAAATTCATCTTCATTTTCGATTACTATGATGTCAAGATGGCCATCAATTTCAAATCCTTTAATGTTTCGATATTTCATTCTATTGGCTTGAGTTTATTATAAATTTCCCAGAATGTCATTGTCTAATATTTCTTTAATCTATTCAATATACGACCAATCACATTTTCTTTAGGCACAGGTTCTTTGTTGTCATAAACGGATAAATCTCTTTTCTTTCGTTTGGGTTCTCTTTTTTTACCTTCAATAAATTCAATCGTTCCCAATGCAATATGTTTGGAAATATATCCACCTTGTCCAATGTATTTTGCTGCCAATTCTCCAATTCGATTTAAGTCATCATCTGAGAGTTGGTCAATTTGTTTAGCAAGGTCTTTTTCCCCATATGCTAAAAGGTCTTGTTTTATTGAATACCTACTTACTGCAATCATGGCTCATTAAAATTAAGCACAACTCGTTTATATCAGCAAATATATACCACTTCCCCCAATACTTTCCCCAAAAGTTATCAGGAAAAAATGAAACTTATTAACTTTTTGGGTTAGGAATCAGGAGGTTGATGACGGGTGATGTTAAGGTTAAGGTTAAGGTTAAGGTTAAGAAAGCCGGGAGCTTCCGGGTACGACTACCGTTCGTGCCCGGAATTCTTTTAACAGTTCATTGAATATCCCCTAATAAAATGAATAACCCAGAATCAAAGAAACCGTTTTGTATTCAGAGTACCAGCCAAGGTATTTTTCCATAAAGTCTCTCGGGGTATGGTATCTGAATTCTATACTGAAATCATCATACTTATAACCCAGGCCTAATGCATAATTCTCAAAAGTTGATATTTCACGGGTACTCCATGTGCCAAACTGCAGGGTTGAATTCATGCTTATATCCCAGATGAAAGAAGCGTTAATAAAAACTTTTGAGCTTTCGGTGAAATAGAAATAATGCCTGATTCCCGCAGGCAGTTCAATGGACTTATAGTCTGAAACAAAAATTCTGTTGTTTATTTCTTTTTGGGTTTTGAAGCTCTGGAAGGTAGGTTCGAATATAACAGCCCACTTGTTTTTATGAAACGGCAAAATAAACTCAGCTTCCAAACCGAGCCTGAAACTCAACAATGGATCAAATTCAACATACTTTGAGTTAATAACTGCATCATATACAGCCAGGCTACTGCGATTTACCCCGGGTCTCAAAGTTAGATTAATGAGATCTTTCTTACGCGTTTCATCAAAATTAATGTAATCTGAATCCCGGCAAATGTTATAATCGATGAATAAACTTACCAGGTCCTTTTTCCCATAATTAAGATCAACAATGTCATCCATCAATATGTCATGACATGATAAATCAACGAGAAGTTGTTGTCTGAATCTATTATTGTATCCAATACGTCTTTTACTTATTAAAAAAGGCTTATAAATCAATTGATTTATATCACTATCGGGGGTTTGATAAAAGAAACGCTCCAGGCCCCTTTCTCTGTAAACAAATAATTTAGCCTCGCCATAAACGAGAATTTTAAGAAAAAGAGTTTCCTCCTGAAACACGGGGCTCCTGATTGTGTCCATTTTGGCTATTTGCTCACTGGCCCTATCCATTTTAACATGGGCTCTCACATATTTAGAAACATTATTGATGCCGAATTCTTTGACAAAACCAATGTCAGCAGTTTGAACCTGAGATGTTTCAGTTAGTTTATAATCAAATCGGGTTGGATTATACCACCAGTCAACATTTCTTATTAAGCATTCAATCTTCTGATCATAATCATTGATGAAATATCCCTTTTCAAAACGGATTTGTGAATAGCCATTAATGCTTAAGGCAACAATTATAAAGAGTAGGATCTGATGCTTCATTAGAAAATAATTCAGTTAACAATTTGATATAATGTAACTTGCAATTTTCATAATTACTGCCAAGTCATTTGCATCAGCAAATATATATTACTTTTCCGGATACTTCCTGAAAAGTTTCTAACGAAGAAACTGAAGCAGTTAAGGTTAAGATTGAGAAGTGATAATAATGTGTACCTTTGCAGCTCTTCTCAAATTTATTTTTTATCAGACAATCCTAATGATTTTTTATGATTACTGTTTCTGAGCTGGGTATACAATTCGGCAAGCGAGTTTTGTTTCAGGATGTGAATATGAAGTTCACACCAGGCAATTGCTATGGCATAATAGGCGCCAATGGTGCGGGCAAGTCCACCTTTCTTAAAATGTTAAGTGGCGATATGGAATATACAAGAGGTCATGTGACCCTGGGTGCAGGCGAGCGTCTTTCAGTTTTGCGCCAGGACCATTCAAAATATAACCCATGCACGGTTCTCGACACGGTGCTTATGGGGCACACCCACCTGTGGGAGGTTATGAATGAAAAAAACATGATTTACTCCAATGCTGATTTTACAGAAGAGGATGGCATGAGGGCATCGGAGCTGGAAGCGCAATTTGCCGATATGGATGGCTGGGATGCCGAAAGCAATGCCGCCAACCTGCTCAGCGGTCTGGGAGTAAAGGAAAACCTTCACCACAAACTCATGAGCGAACTGGAAGGAAAAGAAAAGGTTAAGGTGCTGCTGGCACAGGCCCTTTTTGGTAAACCGGATAATCTGCTGCTCGATGAGCCCACCAACGACCTTGACCTTGACACCGTAAACTGGCTGGAAAAATATCTGGCCAATTTTGAAAATACAGTTTTGGTGGTGTCGCACGACCGGCACTTTCTTGACTCCATATGCACACATATTGTGGATATTGACTTCAACAAAATTCAGATGTTCGCCGGAAACTATACCTTTTGGTACGAATCCAGCCAGCTGGCCCTGCGACAGC
The DNA here is from genome assembly GCA_019429055.1 of Bacteroidales bacterium. Classification (GTDB taxonomy): domain Bacteria; phylum Bacteroidota; class Bacteroidia; order Bacteroidales; family UBA7960; genus SKVR01. Next base: position 3,725 of record JAHYJP010000147.1, on the reverse strand, counting down.
AAATGGCGCATAACAAAAAGGCAGAAGATCGGAAGAAAGAATTACAGGAATTTATTGCACGCTTCAGTGCCAATGCATCAAAGTCGAAACAGACCACCAGTCGCAAGAAGATGATTGAAAAGCTGAACATTGAAGAAATAAAACCTTCAACCCGTAAGTATCCGGGCATCATTTTCACTCCGGAACGCGAGCCGGGTAACCACATTCTTGAAGTAAGCAAATTAAGGAAAAGCATAAACGGAACCCTGGTTTTCAACGATCTTAGTTTTACCCTTCAAAAAGACGACAAAGTTGCAATCCTGTCAAGAGATACCCGTGCCATGACGGCATTGTTCAAGATCCTGAAAGGGCATGATCAGGCCGATGGTGGTACTTTTACGTGGGGGCAGACCATTCTCAAAGCATACCTTCCGCTTGAGTACGATCACCTTTTTGATAATGATCTTACCCTGGTTGATTGGCTGGCACAATATACCGAAGATACCACCGAGCTTTACCTGCGGGGATTTCTGGGAAAAATGCTTTTTTCGGGAGAGGATATCTATAAAAAGGCCAATGTGCTTTCAGGAGGTGAAAAGGTTCGCTGTATGATAGCCCGTATGATGGTGCGCAATGCCAACGTAATGCTTCTTGACAATCCCACCAATCATCTCGATCTGGAATCCATTCAGGCATTCAATAATACGCTTATAAAGTTTAAAGGCAATATTCTCATGTCGTCGCACGACCAGAAATTTATCCAGACCGTATGCAACCGCATTATTGAAATTGGCCCCAAAGGCATGATAGACAAGCAGATGGACTACGATGAATACATTAATGACGTCAGGCTGAGAGAGCAAAGAAACCAGCTTTACCAGGATTGATTCTTTGGAATTCGAATCATTTCATTGCTCGATGGCAAACGGGGATTAAGTGGTTGAAAGGTTGATGGGTTGAGGCTGAGCGATAGCGAAGTCCCGAGAGCGTATGCGATTCGGGATTAAGGATAAGAAGGCCGGAAACTTCCGGATGAAACTAAAGTTCGTGCCCGGATTTTTTCAACAGAAAATTCAGTATAAATATCAATGATTCTTGCGAACAAAAAGAATTGATAGTATATTAGTTGACCTATCCCGGAAAAATATTCTGTCATTATGAAAGAAAAACTCAAACAGGTCTTCGGTTTATTGAAGCGTGCAGGCAAAAAATACAGGAAAGATAATCCTTTGCAATTGGCAGGCACTACGGCCTTCTTTGCAATTTTTGCCATAGCTCCTTTAATAATTATTATTGTATCTGTTGCCGGCATGTTGCTTGGGCAGGAACAGATTCAGACGAAACTTTTTACGGAAATAGATCAATTTTTTGGAGAACAAGGTGCACAATACATCCGGAGTATTGTAGAAAATATGCAGGACACACGAAAAGGCATTATTGCCACCATTGTTGGGTTTGCCATCTTTATTTTTATATCCACCACCTTTTTTTCGGTGCTGCAAAGTTCGCTTAACTACATATGGAGAGTTCGGGCAAAGCCAAAGAGTAATCTTTTGAGAGCCTTATACGATCGGCTTATCTCGTTCGGACTGATACTTATCCTGGGCTTTGTAATGCTGCTTTCCATTATTGTTGATGCGGCAAGATCGCTGTTTAAAGATTTTATGCACGAAAGATTCCCTGACCTTACCATTTTATTAATAGAGGTGGGGAACTTCGTGTTTTACTTTGCCATTACAATGATAATCTTTGCCACTATCTATCGTTTTCTGCCCGATGCCCGCATTAAATGGCGCGTTACCTGGGTGGGAGCCTTTATCACTGCATTACTGTTTGTTACGGGAAAAGCAATTATCAGTTTTGGCCTTGGTATTTTCAATATCGGTGCCATTTACGGAGCAGCCGGATCTCTGGTATTAATTTTATTATGGGTGTTTTATTCTGCCCTGATATTCTTCTATGGTGCAGAAATTACCCAGCAATATGCCGAAATGTATTCGCATGATATTAAACCCAAAGATTATGCAGTGAGAATTGAAATTAACGAAGTTAAAAGTGAGGAAAGTTAAGAAAACAACCTTTTCAAATTTCTTTACAAAATCTCATTCTGCAATCCCTTACCTTTGCCCAATGCAAAAAAATGCAGCAACGGTTCATGTGGCTCTGCCGGCCATGAACGAAAGGTATTACATTGAGGAAACATTGCAGTGCTTGCAGAAGCAGAACTTGCCGGATTTCCATACCTGGATCTGTGTAAACCAGCCGGAAAGTTTCTGGAGTCATCCGGAAAAAAGACATATCTGCGAAAATAATGCAATAACGCTTGAACTACTTCAGGATTATCCTCTTCCCAACCTGCACATTCTGGACTACAGCTCACCGGGCCATGGCTGGCAGGAGGGCAAGCTGGGTGTGGGCATGGCCCGCAAAACCCTTAAGGACCAGATCATGGAAGAAGCTGCTGATAACGACATTATTGTTTCCATGGATGCTGATACGGTTTTTGGGGAGAACTACCTGGCATCGGTTTCGGAACTTTTCAGGAAAAATCCCGATGCCATGGGACTGGCCAATCCTTACTATCATCCACTGGTGGAAGACGACCATCTCAACCGGGCCATACTGCGCTATGAGATCTATATGCGTTATTATGCGCTGAATATGCGCTTCACAGGCACCCCTTACTGCTTTTCGCCGCTGGGATCGGCCATGGCAGCACCGGTTAGGGCAGTAAAAAAAATCGGTGGTATTACCCCCAAAAAGAGCGGTGAAGATTTTTATTTCCTGCAAAAGCTTACCAAAGCGGGCAGAGTGCTGCGCTACAATGCGGAAGTAGTGTATCCGGGTACACGGGCTTCCGACAGGGTATTCTTCGGCACCGGTCCGGCGGTGATCAAAGGATTGGCAGGGCAATGGTCGGCCTACCCATTGTTTAACCTGAATTTATTTGATGATGTGCGACAGACCATCGAACTGTTCCCCCGTCAGTTTGAAGGCCCCCACCCCACTCCCATGGATGATTTTCTGAAAACCCATCTGCGCTGCAACGATATCTATGAACCATTACGCAAAAATCATAACAACCTGAATCGTTTCATAAAAGCCTGCCATGAGAAGATTGACGGTCTTCGCATATTGCAGTTCCTGAAAACTTCCCATAATGAAAACCCGCAGCCTGATGAAGAAAACTTAAGGAAATTTTATTTGCGCTACTTCCCCGTCAACGGACTTGAAAAGCAACTAAACGGACTCAGTTTTTCGCTTTCCGATGTGGAAATCATCCATAAAATCCGTAACTTTCTGTTTGAAACCGAACTTGAATTACAGAAAAATGAAGCAACAGAATAAAACCAACGGATATGACCTTATAGTTATAACCGGCCCAACCGCCACCGGTAAAACACGCCTGGCAGCCGAACTGGCCGATATGATGAACGGAGAAGTGATCAGCGCCGATTCGCGGCAGGTTTATAAAGGAATGGATATTGGCACCGGAAAAGACCTTGCGGATTATTTGGTCAATGGTCGGGTGGTTCCGGTTCACCTGGTTGATATGGCCGAACCGGGATACGAGTTTAATGTATTTGAATTTCAGAATCACTTTATTCAGGCCTATGAACACATCCGCAAACGTGGTAAGCAGGCTTTTATGTGCGGAGGTACCGGCCTTTATATTGAAGCAGCACTGGCAAAGTACCGGTTGTTGAAAGTGCCTGAGAATAATAAACTCAGGAAAGAACTGGAGC
>JAHYJP010000364.1 GCA_019429055.1 Bacteroidales bacterium | reverse complement strand
TTATTCCGATTCCGGGCACGAGCTGTAGTCGTACCCAAAAAATCACCCCGTGATTTTCAAAACTGCGTCCCTGCGCCTTTGCGAGAGAAAAAAAAATTCGAGAAAATTCGTGTAATTTGTGGACCCATCCGTGCATCCGTGGCAAAAAAAATTCCTGAAAATTCGCGTAATCAGTGGACTCATCCGTGCATCCGTGGCAAAAAAATCCCTATCCTTTAAAACTCCGTTGCCCATTCCACCAGCCGGGCCTTGATGATCTCTTCAGAAACCTGGTATCCGGGCATAAAATCCACCACTTCCCTGTAATCCACATCATCAAAAAAGCTGAGCTGTGCCCTGAATAACTTTTCGGAAAAGAGTTGCTTAAAAATTTCATCTGCCCGGGAAGAGATCTGTTGGATACTGAAATGATCTTTCAACAGAAAGTACAGATCAACATAATCCTTCCACTTTGATCTTCTGCCAAGAGCGTATGACTTCATGGCAGCAAGGGTGAGCAGATCTGGTAATCGGGCAAAATCATTCACCTGTTGGGTCGCTGCAACCTGAAACGGATATTCAAGAAAAGTAACATTTACGCCATTTACAACCAGGTTTAATTGTTCGGATGTGTTTCGTGTCACCAGGTAAGGTTTTCCAAAACCTTCGATGGTTTTAATGATTTTATGTGTCTTGAGAGTGTTTTCCCGGAAAAGATCAAAATCAATTGATCTGCGATGTCCCAGATGAAGGGCGATGGCAGTACCCCCTGCCAGATAAAAATCCTTGCGGAAAGATTTCAGCAGTGGTGTGATCTCGGTTTGCTCCCGGCTGAGGATCTCCTTAAACATGCTTTTTGAAGTACAATGTGAACAAATTGTGAATTTCCGGAAAGTAATTGCCTTTTTTTCTTCCTGTTGCATTGAAAAATATTTCAGCCGTTTTTTGCAAACCCAGGGTTTCAAAAAGATTTTTTATGGCATCCATATCGCCGTAGTTCAAAATATTCTCAACCAGCATATCCAGACTGATATTTTCCTTTTCCTGCTCAGGTGTGTACCAGAACAGATAATCGTACTTCCTGATGAGCTTTTTTACTTCGGGGTTATTCATTGCACAATCAGTTGGTTGTATCATACAAATTTACGAAAAATAACAGTAGGTATGGCAGTTGTCCTATTATTCCGATTCCGGGCACGAGCTGTAGTCGTACCCGGAAAATCACCCCGTGATTTTCAAAACTGCGTCTCTGCGCCTTTGCGAGAAAAAAAAATTCGAGAAAATTCGTGTAATTTGTGGACCCGTTAATCCGTCGCTTTCGACTGATATTTTACAAATCCGAAAACATCAATACAATCATCATTAACAAGGAATACAATGGTATAACCCTTAAAAACCAGGTCCCTGATATTATCATCATCAAAATAAACAGATTTTCTAAAGAGAAATGGATTGTCAGGTATTTCTCTGATTCTGACCAGCAGATCTTTGCGGAATTTTCTGGCAGCGGCAGGTTT
>JAHYJP010000363.1 GCA_019429055.1 Bacteroidales bacterium | reverse complement strand
AGGATTTCATGGAATGCCTATTTAGGCACAAATATACTCATCCAATTACCTCTTTACAACCAATAACTATCAGATGTTTTCAACAATTTATTGTGAATAGCTGTGCCTAAATGATGAAAAGTTTCGGTTTAATGTACAGACATAATTATCCCATGGAAACAACTATTTTTAGTTGAGTACACCGGAAAATATTGTAAGTCAAATTCATCATCCCGATTTTTGCTCCTGTTTTCAGCGTTGGGACACCCTAGAAGTTTTTATTTGCTTCTCCAGGCGTCGTAATCCTCTTTTGCGATTATACTCATCCTTAACAGCCCTGTTTGTTTTATAAGCCACGATGAGCCTGTTGCCGTCTGGTTTCTTTAACGTCATGATCTGTCCATCGCGAAGTTGCCTGTTCAGTATCTGTTTCTTGATTTTTCCAGACTCATTTTTTATTCTTGCTCCAACGATATATTGATAATCAAGATCCTCCAATGCTTTTATATTATCCTTTGATAAAAGCCCGGCATCAGCTACTACCACTGGTCTGTCCAGGTTAAATTTTTTGCTGATCATCTCAATGAATGGGATCAGGGTACGCCCTTCAGATATATTCCCCTCAAAAATATCGTAACCAATGGCATACCCTCCTAGACCTACCAGTAAGCCCAAGAAGATTTGAGGATTTTGATGCTTTCCATCCTTACTGAAACCTGTTTTCCGCAGATCATCTTCATCACTTGCTTCAAAATAAAGTGTAGTCATATCGTAAAATACCACACTAATATTTCCTTGTAAAACTTCTTTGTTGTGTGCAAATGCAATCTGTTCGACCTGGGCTTTTAATTTGTTGTTCAGCTTATCTAAGAACCGATATACCGCATCAATATCAAGCATAACACCTTGAAAACGTTACACATAATCAATGGTCTTTAATTTGCTTAACGGAAAAGCCAACCGGGCGATAACCAAGTGTCGGAATAGATCTTCTTGTATGGCTTTAAATCCAATGTGATCGTATATTTTACCGAAGATGATTTCCGGGCCAACAGTTCTGACATCTGCATTATTCAATACCGAAAAAACCCGTTCAACTATCGTATCATTTTCACTGACAAACAATTTCGGCTGACAGGATATTCTTTCTATTTCCTGTTTGCCTAAATAAACCAATTTCAGTATTTCTTGCTCGTTGCTACTACTACCGATAGTTTTAACAACTTTGTACTTCCCGGACGATTTGGAAATGATTTGAACAGATACACTTCCCGATGAATTCCGCTTTTCTCGTATAAACATGCACAAATATACGACCTGGACACCCATTTCTAAAATTCATATCAATAAAATCAAGGGTTTCAGAGGGTGATTTTTAAAAGTGCGGAAAACAGGAAAAAGTCAAGATAGAAGCAGGAATCTTATAACCGACGGGTTAACCCGTCGGTTACAGCGAACCCGTCGGTTATGTTTTTTAGTCGTTGGAGCACGACCTAAACCGACGGGTTAACCCGTCGGTTTT